>DAOWFT010000155.1 GCA_030637845.1 Thalassospiraceae bacterium | reverse complement strand
TATGCGAACCTTTTTAGCCTTGCCGCCACGATGGAGGTTCGATCTGAAATCGCCTTCTTCGGCCTGGCGTTTCATGGACGCCACGACCTTGTTGCCGATTACAAAACAGCGGATGTCCGAGCCTTCGGCTTCTTTGACGTAATTTTGCACCAAAATATTGGCTTTTAGGCCCTGAAATGCGCCAATAACCGATTCGGCCGCCTTGCGGGTTTCGGCCAGAACCACACCGCGGCCCTGGGTTCCCTCCAGCAATTTTATAACCAGCGGTGCGCCGCCAACAAATTTTATCAATTCATTTGTTGCCTTGGGCGAACGGGCAAACCCGGTATCGGGCATACCGATGCCGCTGCGCGCCAACAATTGATGGGCATAAAGTTTATCGCGCGCCGCACTAATTGCGTGCGATGAATTGAGCGCCCACACCCCCATGGCCTCGAACTGGCGGACAACGGCGGTGCCGTAAAAGGTAACCGTGGCGCCGATACGGGGAATTACCGCATCGAACCCTTCTAACGATTTGCCGTCAAGGTGAACCTCGGGACGGGACGAGGTAATGTTCATATAGCACTGGGTTGTGTCTATTACCTCGACCATGTGATTGCGTTTTTCCGCCGCCTCGACCAAACGCCGGGTCGAATAATTATTCGGCTCGCGGGTCAGGATGCCAATTTTAAGGTTGGCCCGGCGGAACTTTGCCTTTGGCATTCCGTCATATAAATCTTCGGATAGCTGGCCCTGCACGCACGACTGATTAGGATCGACAATTATGTTTTCGGTCAACGCGGTGCGGCCAAACAACATGCGGTACTGCATGGTTTCACGGTTGGTCAGTGATATTTCTATGGGCCATTCCTGCCCGCCGATGCGCACCGGGGTTTTTATAATATAACGCAGCTCGGTCTCGCCGTTGGAGCTGGTTATTTCACGTTGACCAACAAGTTCGGCAGAACAAAAAACCTCTATATCGGGACGATCGGGCAACGGGTGAACCCCAAAGCGAACCCGGGGCTTGGCGGCAGAGCCATAGGGCTCAATCATAAACGCGTGCAACGATGATGTGCGCGCACCGGTATCTATTTTTGCGTTAACCGCAGGCAGATCAAGGCCGGGTAATTCCACCCACTCTTCCCAGCCGAAAACAAGTTCGTTTTCATTATTATTAGTTGGCGGTTTTTTTCTGGTCATTTTCATTCTCGCCCAAAATTGTTTTTAGCGCACCTGCGGCTGAGTTAATTCGTGGTTTCCATAAACCCCGGTTCATTGCATCTAATAAACGTTTCGATAATTCCCTTAATGCATCGGGGTTATGTTCTTTAAAAAATTCCTGAACCTTTTCGTCATCAACGTAAGCCTGATAAACCGCGTCAAAATGGTGGTCCTTGACCGCGTGCGTGGTTGCGGCAAATGATACCAGATAATCAACCGTTGCCGCCATTTCAAACGCGCCTTTATAGCCATGGCGCATAACGCCGGCAATCCATTTGGGGTTAACCACACGGGCGCGGACGACGCGGGCAATTTCGTCTTCCAGTATGCGGGGCTTGGGCGTTTCGGGCCGGGAATGATCATTATGCCAGACAACCGGCTGGTTGCCGGAAAGGGCGCGAACTGCGGCGGTCATGCCGCCTTCGAATTGGTAATAATCGTCCGAATCCAATAAATCATGCTCGCGGTTATCCTGATTATGAACCACCGCATCAAGGCCGGATAAGCGTTTTTCAAACATTGAATGATGGGCCTCGCCTTCCACCCCGCCACCATAGGCATAACCACCCCAGGCAACGTAGGCCCGGCTTAAATCATCGTCGGTTTCCCAGCCCCCTTCGTCCATCAATGCCTGCAGGCCAGCGCCATAGGCACCGGGCATGGAGCCAAACACACGCAATGCGGCGCGGCGGGTGGCTTCAACATTATCCACCCCCGATGCGGCAATGGTTTTGGCATCCAGTTTTACGTTGGCGGCCAACGGGTTTTGTTCGTCGTCTTCATCCAGCGCACTTACGGCACTGGCGGCACTGGCGAACAGATCAATTAACCCGGGGAAAGCATCGCGGAAAAATCCTGAAATCCTGAGCGTCACATCGACCCGGGGCCGACCCAGTACGGTTTGCGGCATAATCTCGAACCCGGTGACCCGTCCGGTGGCCCCATCCCAGGTTGGGTTTACCCCCATTAACGCCAGCGCCTGTGCAATATCGTCGCCACCGGTTCGCATATTGGCGGTCCCCCAACAAGATAGCCCCATGGTTCGGGGCCAGCTGCCGGTTTGCTGAAAATGGTTTTCAACCAATATGGAGGCTGATTTCCAGCCCAATTCCCACGCCGCCCGGGTCGGCACCGCCCGGGTATCAACCGAATAAAAATTTCTGCCCGTGGGTAAAACCTCGGGCCGGCCCCGGGTTGGTGCGCCCGATGGCCCGGGTTCGACGAAACGCCCCCCAAGGGCTTTGAGCAACGAATTTAATTCTTCGCCGCCCGATATTTCCACCGCCGGGCGAATGCGTTTTGTGACCTCGGCCATTACCGCGTTGGTGTTTTTCCAATCTTTGGGCAGTTTTGTTTTTTCAGCCACCATCAACAGTGCCAATAGCTCAAGCCGTTCAACCGTATCGCCATTTGTGCGCCAGTTATTTTCATCAACCTCCATCAGCGCATCTGGCCTTGGGCCGTTCCACGGCTCGCCCATGTCGCAATCCAAAGGATCGAGGCCCGCCAGCCCTAAATCATCCGCCAGTGTTCGCAAAATGCTTTGTTCATGCACCGCGGCGCCGCGTGGCACCCGCACCAATGCAACCAGCAATGCGTCCAGCTGTTCACCGGTGGGGCTTTGCCCAAAAATATGCAAGCCATCGCGAATTTGCATTTCTTTTAATTCGCACAAATAGGCATCGAGCTTTTGCAATTTGGCGTCATCATTTTCAGCCACGTCCATTTTGCAATCATCGGCTAACCCAGTGATATGGGTTAGTTCCAAAATATCGCGTTTTAATATTTTTGTTCGCCGGGGGTCGGTGCCGGATGCTTCGAAATATTCATCGACCAATGCTTCTAAATCACGCAACGGGCCGTAACTTTCGGCCCGGGCCAATGGTGGGGTCAGGTGATCGATTATCACCGCCGATGTCCGGCGCTTGGCCTGGGTTCCCTCGCCCGGGTCATTTACAATAAATGGATAAATGTTTGGAATTGGGCCAAGGGCTGCTTCGGGGAAACAGCTATCGGATAATGCCAGCGCCTTGCCCGGCAGCCATTCAAGGTTTCCGTGTTTGCCAAAATGAATTATGGCATCGGCATCAAACTCGGTTTGCAGCCAGCCATAAAATGCAAGGTAGCCATGGGGCGGAACCAGATCCGGGTCATGATAGGTTTTTACCGGATCAATGTTATAGCCGCGGGCCGGTTGCAAACAAATTGCGACCTCGCCACACATGTATGCGGACATGGCAAATGATTTATCATGTTCTCTAAAAAACGGATCGTTTTCCGGGTCGCCCCATTGTTGATTAACCGCCAAGCGC
>DAOWFT010000171.1 GCA_030637845.1 Thalassospiraceae bacterium | reverse complement strand
TAAAGACCGGGTGCCTTTCCATCGCACCACAATGCCGCACGGACTGCGCCGCCGGCGAATATTTCGCGTGATGATGCTTTATGGGTAAGCTCGACCCGTTCGCCGGTTCCGGCAAACATTACCGTATGATCGCCGACAACGTCGCCACCGCGAAAAACCGCCATGCCGATATCGCCGTCTTTGCGTTCGCCGACAATGCCGTCGCGGGCGGCTACCATTTTATCAGCGAGATTTACCCCCTGCCCGCGGCTGCGGCATGGCCAAGGGCTAGGGCCGTGCCTGATGGGGCATCGACCTTGTGCCGATGGTGCATGTCGGATATTTCGATATCATAAGCATCGGGCAAAACTTTCGCCGCCTGCGCAACCAGACCAAGCAACAAATTAACCCCAATGGAAAAATTAGCCGCCTGAACGATGGCGGTTTTTTTGGCAGCACTTTCCAGCGCGTTTTGCTGGGCACTTTCAAGCCCGGTGGTGCCAATTACCAGCGCGGTTGCATGTTCGCCCGCCAATTGCGCATGGCGTTCGGTAATAGCCGGTGAGCTAAAATCAATGACCACATCGCTAGCCGCAAAAAGCGCGTCGCTATCGGGGGTGAGCGCAATATCCAGCGCGCCAATCCCGGCCAAAACACCAAGGTCCTGACCCATCGCATCGTGGCTTAAGGCTTCGGTTCCACCGGCAAGGGTTGCTCCGGGGGCTAAATTAACCGCCGCCACCAGCATTTTTCCCATGCGCCCAGCGGCGCCTATTATTCCGATATTCATTGGGGCATTCCATCCGCTAAATTAAGGCTTAACGGATGATAACAGATAAGAATTACGGGGCAAGCACAGCGCACTTTAATACATAGCGCACGACCGTGCGTCGCGCCTTATGGCGCGTGCTTAAATTAAATGCTGCGCTCTTAATCTTTTAAATCTTCCCATAGGTCTTTGACCTTGGAGAAGAAACCGCCGGATTCGGGGCTGTGTTTTTTATTTTCGGCTCCGGCCTTTTTCAGGCCTTCCATAATTTCTTTTTGTTTTTTGGTCAGGTTAACCGGCGTTTCAACCAATAGCTCGACAAACATATCGCCGCGGGATTTGGCGTGCAGCACGCTCATGCCCTTGCCCTTGAGGCGAAACTGCTGGCCCGGCTGGGTTCCGGCGGGAATATTTATTCGTGCACGCCCACCATCAACCGATGGCACCTCAATATGGCCGCCAAGCGCGGCGGTGGTCATGGGAACCGGAACGTGAATTACAATGTCCGAGCCATGGCGGTGGAAAATACGGTGGGGCTGAATGGAAATAAAAATATAAAGATCGCCCGCCGGGGCGCCGCGCAATCCGGCCTCGCCTTCGCCGGTCAGGCGAATACGGGTTCCCTCTTCTACGCCCGCTGGAATATTGACGTTGAGATTTTTTTCTTTACCAACGCGCCCCTGACCAGAACAGGTTTTGCAATGTTCTTTGATTACATTTCCCTGTCCGTGACACGATGGGCAGGTGCGCTCAACCGTGAACGGGCCTTGGCGTCCGCGAATAACACCGTGACCATGACAGGTTACGCAGGAAACCGGTTCGGTTCCGGGCGCGGCACCGCTGCCTTTACAGGCATCGCATTCAACCGATGTGGGAACGCGGACTTCGGTGTTTTTACCACTGTATGCTTCTTCTAATGTGATGGTCATGTTAAAGCGCAAATCAGAACCACGGTTTGATTGCCCCCCACCGCCACCGCCACGGGCATTGCCGCCGCCGAAGCCGCCAAACATTTCTTCGAAAATATCTGCGAAACCGCCGCCGCCACCAAAACCTTCGAAACCGCCGCCGCCGAAGCCGCCGCCGCCACCGGGGCCGCCCTGTTCAAATGCGGCATGGCCGAACTGATCATAGGCGGCACGTTTTTGCTCGTCTTTCAAAACGTCGTAGGCTTCGTTGATGTCTTTGAATTTTTGTTCCGCCGCCTTGTCATCGGGGTTGCGGTCGGGATGGTATTTCATGGCGAGCTTGCGATATGCCTTTTTAATCTCGTCGCCGCTTTGGCCTTTCGAGATTCCCAAAAGCTCGTAATAGTCCTGTTTCGACATAAGCCCGCCCTACTTCTTTAAATCTTAAAAAAATCCGCCAAAATCCGACGGACCATTAACGTCCGCCGGATTTTCAAGGGATATCACTTTAAATATAAACCGTATAAGTGGTTTTTATTTTTTATCTTCTGCGTCCGCCTCGGCCTCACCGGGGTCAACTTCTTCGAAGTCGGCATCCACCACCTTGGCATCATCGCCGGGCTGGCCATCGCCGGCGCCTTCGCCGGAATTGTCGCCAGCACCTTCGGCGGCTTCTTCTTCCTGTGTTGCCTTATACATGGCTTCGCCCAGTTTCATGGAAGCCTGCATCAGGGCATCGGTCTTGGCCTTGATGTCTTCGGCGCTAGCGTCCTCGGCTTCCATTGATGTTTTAAGCTCGGCAATAGCGTCGGTGATCGCGGTTTTTTCTTCTTCCGAAACCTTGTCGCCATATTCTTCTATGTTCTTTTCAGAACTGTGAACCAGCGCTTCGCCATGGTTTTTGGCATCAATTAGTTCACGCCGCTTTTTATCTTCTTCAGCGTTTTCTTCCGCTTCCTTGACCATGCGCTCGATATCTTCGTCGCCAAGACCGCCGGAAGCCTGAATGGAAACCTGTTGCTCTTTACCGGTTGCCTTGTCCTTGGCCGAAACGTTGACAATACCATTGGCATCAATATCAAACGTAACCTCAACCTGTGGCACACCGCGTGGTGCAGGTGGAATACCAACCAGATCAAACTGGCCAAGTATTTTATTATCCATGGCCATTTCGCGCTCGCCCTGGAACACACGAATTGTTACCGCGGTTTGGTTATCTTCGGCGGTGGAGAACACCTGTGATTTGCGAGTTGGGATTGTTGTGTTGCGATCAATAAGCCGGGTAAATACCCCGCCCAGTGTTTCGATGCCCAGTGAAAGCGGTGTTACATCAAGCAACAGAACGTCTTTTACTTCGCCTTTCAACACGCCACCCTGAATGGCGGCACCAATTGCAACAACTTCGTCCGGATTAACGCCCTTGTGTGGTTCGCGCCCGAAAAATTCTTTAACCGTTTCGATAACTTTCGGCATACGGGTCATGCCGCCAACAAGGATAACTTCCTTAATCTCGCCAGCGCTTACGCCTGCATCTTTCAATGCTGCCTTGCATGGCTCAATGGTGCGTTTGATAAGCTCGCCAACAATGCTTTCCAGCTTGGCCCGGGTCATCTTTACATTAAGATGTTTTGGCCCCGATGCGTCTGCGGTAATGAACGGCAGGTTAACTTCGGTTTGGGTGGCGCTTGAAAGTTCTATTTTTGCTTTTTCAGCCGCTTCTTTCAAACGCTGCAATGCGAGCTTGTCTTTGCGCAGGTCGATGCCTTGTTCTTTTTTAAACTCGTCTGCCAAGAAATCAATTATGTGGGCATCGAAATCTTCACCACCAAGGAATGTATCGCCATTGGTTGATTTAACCTCGAACACGCCATCGCCAATTTCAAGAATTGAAACGTCAAAAGTACCGCCGCCAAGATCGTAAACCGCAATAAGTCCGGTTTCATCTTTTTCCAAACCATAGGCAAGTGCAGCTGCGGTTGGTTCGTTGATGATGCGCAGAACTTCAAGGCCGGCAATTTTGCCTGCGTCCTTGGTTGCTTGGCGCTGGCTGTCATTAAAATATGCGGGAACGGTAATAACCGCTTGGGTTACTTTTTGCCCAAGATAACCTTCGGCTGTTTCTTTCATCTTTTGCAGGATGAATGCAGAAACCTGCGAAGGAGAATATTTTTCGCCGTGGGCTTCGACCCATGCGTCATCGTTATCGCCCTTGACGATTGAATAAGGAACAAGGCCCTGATCTTTTTTGGTCAGCGGATCATCAAAGCGGCGACCAATAAGACGCTTGATTGCAAACAGGGTATTTTCCGGGTTGGTAACACCCTGACGCTTGGCTGCTTGACCGACAAGACGTTCGCCGGATTCGGTAAATGCCACCATCGACGGTGTTGTCCTAGCACCTTCGGCGTTTTCGATAACCTTGGCGTCAGCGCCATCCATTATTGCTACGCACGAGTTGGTGGTACCCAAGTCAATGCCGATAACCTTGCTCATAATAATTCTCCGTCTCGGGCCATTTGAGCGGCCCCGATATATTAAAAAAAATTTCTTGTACTGTACCTTGGTACTGTACCTTGGCCCTGCCCTTTAACGCGGCACAGGGCCAATTCTCGAGGCTTATATAATCATGTAGAAATGACTGCGCAAGCCCTGGGCAAGCGGGCTCAGGCATAATTCACACATTTTTTTAGGGGCTATGTTTCCTAAGTCTCCTGATCGATGTTGGATCCGGGATCAGAGGCCGATTTTTCATAGCTACCTTGGCCTTCGGCCGCATTATCATTTTCTGAGCCCTCTCCTGCTGGCTGGGCCTCTGCTTGGGCTTGGGCCTTGTCAGGCTTGGGTCCGCCGGTGGCAACCAATACCTGGGCCGGGCGCAACAGGCGATCATGGAGCATGAATCCGCGCCGGGTAACCTGCACCACGGTGCCTTCGGCCACGTCGGTATTGGGAACCTGTTGCAGGGCATCCATTGAATTGTGGTCGAACTGCTTGCCCTCGGCCTCTATGGGTTTGATGGAGTTTCTTTCGAACGCGCCCAGCAATTCGTTCATGGTCATTTCAATGCCGACATAAAGATTTTTTAAATTGGCATCGGCTTCACGATTTTCTTCAGGAATAGAAGCAAGGGCCATTGTCATGTTATCAACAACGCCCAACAAATCACGCGCGAGATCCATATTTTTGTATTTGGATGCATCGGTTCTTTCCCGGGCGGCAATCCGCCGGGTATTTTCGGCCTCTGACAATGCGCGCAACAGCTTGTCCTGAAGGTCGGCATTGGCCGCTTCAAGTTCGGCCACCGGGTCGTGGGTTTCTTCCGTGTCTTCGTTGATGCTTTCAACATTTTCAGCATCGACAATTTCCTGATCCAACGCCGCCTGCATTTCAGCATCGTCTGTCGCCGCGGTTTCATCGTCGGTGGGTTGTTCGATATTTTCGTTTTCGTTTTCGTTTTCTTGGTTTGTCATTTTAATATCCGTTTATTTTGTTCAACCGATTAACCGGCTGACCAGTCTTGCGGTGTAATCCACCATGGGAATAATGCGTGCATAATTCATGCGGGTTGGGCCAATAACGCCAATGGCACCAACTATTTGTTGCCTGCTGTCTTTGTAGGGGCCGACAATTAATGAACAGCCCGAATGTGAAAAAAGATTATTATCCGATCCTATGAAAATTTGTACACCATCGGCGATATCAGTTTTTTCCAAAAGTGCCGCCATGGATTCCTTTGCTTCCAGCGCTTCAAAAAGTGTGCGGATGCGTTCGAGATTATTTGTCGCGTCGATGTCTTCTAAAAGATGCGATTGACCGCGAACAATAAGCGCCGGGGCATTGTCGCCATCGGTCCCTGACCAAACGGCAACGCCTTCTTTTACAACTTGTGCGGTCAGGCTATCTAGCTGGGCACGATGATTTTTAAGTTCATCGTTTATTGAAAGCAACGCTTCATCCAACGAACGGCCAACAAAATGTGCCGAAAGATAATTTGTTGCTTCAACCAACGCCGATGGAAGAATATCCACCGGTACTTCTATAATGCGGTTTTCCACCACCCCGCTTTCGGTAACCAAAACCACCAACGCCCGTCCGGGGTTTAGCGAAACAAATTCAATATGCCGCAATGGTGTTTGCGTTTTTGGCGCAACCACCAGACCGGCGCAATTGGAAAGCCCCGACAGGGCATCGGTAGCGCGCTCGAGCATCCCCTCAACCGACGAGCCGGATGTTTTGCACTGGCCCTCGATGCTTTCGCGCTCATCACGGGTCAGGTTGCCAACCTCCAGCAAGCCATCAACAAAAAGCTTTAATCCAACCTCGGTTGGGATGCGCCCGGCTGAGGTATGGGGCGAATATAAAAGCCCGCTGTCTTCAAGGTCGGCCATAACGTTACGGATGGTGGCGGGGGAAAGGTCGATGCCGGCCATGCGCGAAAGCGTGCGCGAGCCCACCGGTTCGCCGGTTTTTATATAACCGTCGACAAGGGATCTGAATATTTCGCGCGAGCGCTCGTTAAGTTCCGTAATCATTTGGCAATAAGTAATCCCGTCCACGGGGCCAGTCAACGCACCGGGCCTTAAAGTTCCGGCAAAGTTTATCCAACAGTTGTTTTAACACTTAACTTTGACACTAGAGCCGGGCCCAAGTAGCCTCCCCCTCTTTAAATTATAATAAATATTTAAACCTTGGAGCACCCACCCTTTATGAGACCTTCTGGCCGCGACTTTGACCAACTACGCCCCATATCCATCGAACCGGGATTTAGCAAACACGCCGAAGGCTCGGCCATGGTGCGCTTCGGCGACACCCATGTGCTTTGCACCGCATCCCTTGAAACCCGGGTTCCACCGTGGCTTCGGGGCAAGGGCGAAGGCTGGGTCACCGCCGAATACGGAATGTTGCCCCGGGCCACAACCGAGCGCATGGGCCGCGAAGCCGCCCGCGGCAAGCAATCTGGCCGCACCCAGGAAATCCAGCGCCTTATCGGGCGGTCTTTGCGCGCCGTAACCGACTTAAAAGCCATGGGCGAAATGCAGGTAACGGTGGATTGCGACGTAATTCAAGCAGACGGCGGCACCCGCACCGCCTCCATAACCGGGGCCTATGTGGCCCTGCATCTGGCCTTTCAAAAAGCCAAGGAAGACGGGCTAATCGAGACCATTCCGCTTACGGATCAAGTTGCCGCCGTTTCCTGCGGCCTTTACGAAGGGGCGGCCCTTTTAGACCTTGATTACCCCGAGGACAGCGCAGCCGAGGCCGATACCAACTTCGTCCTGACGGCCAAGGGTGGAATTGTTGAAATTCAAGGCACGGCTGAGGATTTCCCATTTTCCGAAGAGCAATTCATGGAGCTATTGGCTCTGGCCAAAAAGGGCGTGGGCGAGCTGGTGGATTTACAAAAAAAGGTTCTTGGGCTTGACTAAGGCTGGGGCTAAGACTAATGAACACCGCCGTTTTTCCGGGGGAAAGCTGGTAATCGCCAGCCACAATCCGGGCAAGGTGAAGGAAATTGCCGATTTATTGGCCCCATTTGGGGCGGAGGTCGTTTCGGTTGGTGAACTTAATCTGCCCGAACCGGTGGAAGAC
>DAOWFT010000037.1 GCA_030637845.1 Thalassospiraceae bacterium | reverse complement strand
CGCATTAAAAAATTCAAAAGCAACCGATGCTTTTTCAGCCTGCGCCATAAACCGCTCACGCCTATCGGGCGAACGCTCCAGGTTGAGCGTGAAAATACCGTATTTTTCCATGATTGGAATTGCTCCGCAGTGTGGTTTAGGCGCCCGATGGTAACTGCTGGGCGTTATATTGTGAAACAAATTATCTGTTTTATTCATGCTGTTCTGGTATCTTTTTATAATGAGCAAAAACACACCATCCCAAGCTTTACCCCAAGATTTACGCAAAGCATTTCGCGATGGAAAAACATTGAGCCAAACCTCTGGCCAAACATCAGGCCAAACATCAGGCCAAACCTCTGGCCAAACATCAGGAATGGCTTATGGCTATGTGCAGGCCAATCTGGCAATCCTGCCTGAAAGCATGGCAGATGATTTTAAAAAATATTGCGAACTTAACCCCAGACCGTGTCCGCTTATCGGTATGTCAAAACCGGGCGAGACATCGTTACCCGAACTGGGCGAAGCCATTGATGTGCGCCGTGACGTTTCGGCCTACCGCGTTTTTAAAGAAGGTAAATTGGTAGAGGAAGTTTCCGACATAAGTGATGATTTGTGGCGGGACGATTTTGTGACTTTTGCTCTTGGTTGTTCGTTTTCGTTTGAAGAGGCCCTAATCGATGCGGGCCTACCCGTTCGTCATATTGAACTTGGGCGAAACGTTCCCATGTATCGCAGCAATATTGATACGGTTTCATCCGGGCCTTTTAGCGGCAAGATGGTTGTTTCAATGCGCCCCTTTCCCAAAAATCAGGTCGAAAGGGCCGTTGAGATAACCTCGCATTTTCCCCGTGTTCACGGCGGGCCGGTGCATGTGGGGGACCCAAGTGAAATTGGCATAGAAAATATCTTAAAGCCCGATTTTGGTGACGCCCCGGAAATAAGGCATGGCGAGGTTCCGCTGTTTTGGGCCTGTGGCGTCACCCCGCAGGTGGCGATAGAACAGGCAAAACCAAAAATATGCATCACCCACAAACCGGGCCATATGCTTATTACCGACAGGCTTAATTCCGAATTTATTGATTGATGGTTTTTTAAAAACCTGAAATGCCGGCAAAGCGTTCACCGCGCTCGGTATAATCGGTGAAATGGCCAAAGCTGGGTGCCGCCGGGCTTAGCAAAACCACATCACCGGCGGTGGCAATTTCTTTTGCCTTATTAACGGCAAGGTCAAGGCTGTCGCATTCAACCAGATTTGTATCAGGTGAAATTTCTCGTATTTGTTTTGCAATTAACGCCCCGTTATCGGGTATGGTCAGCACCGCCTTGATGCCCAACTTGGGCAGTTGTGTGGCCAATTCGGCGTAATCAAGGCCGCGGTCTTGTCCGCCCAGAATAATTATTTTTGGGTTTTCTCCAAATGCCTTAAGCGCCGCCAGCGCCGATTGCGGGGTTGTTGATATGCTGTCATCGACGTAAAGCACACCGTCCTTTTCACCCAATAATTCCAACCGATGAGAAAGCGGGGCAAAGCTTGCAACTGCTTTTTTTATAGTTTCAGTTTTGTCAGATAAATCACCAACAATAATTTCAACCGCACTTAACGCGCACGCGATATTGGACAGGTTATGTTCACCCAACAGTTTGCCATCAGCAGCCGAAATAATTTTTTCGGTTTTTTTGTAAACGCCACCATCATGGGCGTTATAGGAAGATGCATCATTAAACCAAAGGGCATTTTTTACGCCCCCCAGTCTTTTTTTAATCTCGATATCAGCGGCATTCAGCAATACCGTGGGCGCGGGGTTCAATGAAAAAACCCTCAGCTTGTCGGAATAATACGTTTCTATATCCCCGTGCCAGGGAATGTGTTCGGGGTAAAGGTTTAGCCCCACGGCTATTGTTGGCGCCAATTCAAGATCGGCAATCTGATATGACGAAAGCTCTATTACCGTAATTTCGGGCGGGGTTTTAATTTCCATTAATGGCCTGCCGACGTTTCCGGCCAGTTCCGCATCCATGCCCAATTCACAAAGTACATGATGGACCAGCTTGGCGGTGGTGCTTTTGCCCTTGGTTCCGGTGATCACAATTGTCCGGGTATTTGGGTTTGCCCGCATCCATATGTTGGTGGCCGAGGTAAAAACGCTACCTGCTTTTTTTCCGGCGGAAATTTCTTCGCGGTAAAGGCTTATGCCCGGTGATTTAATAACCAAATCAAAATCACCGCTGGCTATTGCCGCAATTCCCTCGGCGCCGACCATGACATTGCACCCGCCCGGCACATTGCTTGGTGTGTCATCGGCAATAATGGTTATGACGGCACTAATACCTAGTTGT
>DAOWFT010000159.1 GCA_030637845.1 Thalassospiraceae bacterium | reverse complement strand
TATTGGACAGTGAAAATGATTTTGCCGGAATTTTGTACCAACCAGATGATGCCTTGCGTCTAGCGCAGGAAATATTTGACGGCAATGGCCCGGTAATATTGGCCGACACCCAAGACAACCCCGGTGGCGGTGGCGATGGCGATACCACCGGGCTTTTGAAAGCCATGATAAAAGCAGGTGTAAAAAATGCCGCCGCAGGAATTTTTGCCGAACCCAGGGCCGTAAAAAAATCAATCGAAGCAGGCATTGGCCAAAGTTTCGAAATGGATTTTGGTTCAAGCAAAAAATTTAACGGCGACACACCATTACATGCAACCTTCAAGGTCTTAGCGTTGGGCAGTGGTAAATTCAAAGCCCAAGGGCCATTTTTTGCAGGCGCCGAAATAGACCTTGGGCCAATGGCATTGTTAGAAAGTGGCGGTATAAAAATTGTAGTTTCAACAAAAAAACAACAGGCCGCCGACCGCGCCATGTTTAAACACCTGGGAATTGAACCTGAAAAATGTTCGGTGTTGGCGCTTAAAAGCTCGGTTCACTTTCGCGCCGATTTTGAAGAAATAGCCGTCAAGATATTGGTGGTCGAAGCACCGGGGGCAAACATCGCCGACCCAAGAAAATTAAATTATAAAAATATCCGTCCCGGGATTAAACATTTCCCCGGAAATTAAATCACAAGTGCATTTTCAAGGCGGTCAAAATCAACCTTGTTTGCCGGAATGCCAAAGCGAAGCCATTTTGGATTTTCATCAAATGGGCGAATTAAAATCCCAGCCCGGCCAAGGCGTTCAAATATTTCATTTGCTAAATCATGATGAACCAAACGAAAAAGACTGGTTCCGCCAATAATTTCCATGCCCTCGCCAATAGATGAGGATTGCAAAATTAAATCTAATTTTTTTGCATTATCTGCTAATTGGGCTTTAGTTTCCTCTATCCATTTATTATCGCTAAATGCAGAAATTCCTGCCCAGATGGCTGGGCCTGAAACCGCCCACGGTCCGAGCGCGTCTTTAATAATCGTGGCGGTATTGTTATCTGTTATGGCAAAACCAAGACGAACACCGCCTAGTCCAAAAAACTTTCCAAACGACCTTAGGATTATCAACCCCGGCGTACCGGCATGGGGGCAAAGCGAAAGTTCCGGTTGAACATCAGCAAATGCTTCATCAACCAGCAACGCACCACCGCGTTCATACATTTCATCGGATAGCGCTAACAAGCCGTCAACCTGATGTTTTGTCCCGGTTGGATTATTCGGGTTAACCACCACCGCATAATTTGTAACACCGGCGGCTTGGGCGCAGGTGCTGTCTGCAGGCATCACACTGTGGCCTGCCTTAATCCAGCATTGTTCATGTTCACCGTAGGTTGGGCCAAGAATAGAAACGCTTGCGGGTTTAAATAATTCGGGCACCAGCCCAACCAATGCCTGTGAACCGGGGGCGGCTACGATTTCCGCATTATCAGCCACGCCATAATAATTTCTGGCCGCATTTAAAAGACGCTCCATGTCATCGGTTCCCGGAAGCTTGGATAATAGGTTTTCCGGAATAGGCGCTAGTGGATATGGGTTGGGATTTATTCCGGTGGAAAGGTCTAACCAATAACCCTCTGGCCAATCATCTGCTGGCACCCCAAAGCGGGCAGTTGCCGCCGCAATGTCCCCACCATGGGATATTACATGGGGCTTGGGATTTAGGTGTGTTATGGCGGCATTGGTCATGAGGATTAATTATTATCAGATTGTGGGCCAGATTACAGACATGAATTGGGTTTTAATTACCTGAGCGTATGATACCTTGCCCCGTATGAGCGAAACAGCACTCGTCGCCTTTGCCACCTTTTTTGCTACCATCGGCCCAGTCGATGTGGCGGCGCTTTTTGCCGCCCTGACCACACGCTCAACCGCAGCTGAACGCAGGTCTATGGCGTTCAAAGGTGTTGGCATTGCCACCATCATCTTGCTTGCATTTGCCATCTTTGGTGGGGCCGCGCTTGAACGCCTTGGCATTACCTTGGCTGCCATGCGGGTTGCTGGTGGGATTTTGCTTTTCCTTATTGCTGTGGACATGGTATTTGCGCGGGCCTCGGGCGGCATCACAACCACCGAAGATGAAACCGACGAGGCCAAGCACAGGCAGGATATATCGGTATTTCCTTTGGCAACACCATTGATAGCCGGCCCCGGAACCATGGGTTCTGTGGTTATGTTAAGCGCCGAAGCCGGAAACGACATGATAAAACTAGGCTATGTCATTGCCGCGCTATTGGCGGTTTTGCTCATATGTCTTGGGGCACTTATGGTGTCTAGTCAGTTGCAGCGAATATTCGGGGTTACCGGGTTAAACGTGCTCTCGCGTGTGGTTGGGGTGTTGTTGGCGGCGCTGGCTGTGCAGTTTGTGCTTGATGGATTAAAAGGCAGCATGATTATATAAAAAAAATCAAGACTGCGCCGATTCATCATGCTAGAACCCACCCATCATGAGCGAAGAAAAAACCGAAATCACAGAACAAAAAGATGACCCAATCGCCAGCGAAATCCTTGGGCTATTGGGCAGAAGCAAG
>DAOWFT010000091.1 GCA_030637845.1 Thalassospiraceae bacterium | reverse complement strand
GGGAATTTTTTATTCCCGCGGCATATCATTTGAACGCGCCGATAATTGGGCAAAGGCAGAAGCTGATTTTTTAACCGCACTAAAGATGGAGCCAGACCAGCCGTTTGTTTTAAATTATCTTGGCTATTCATGGATTGAGAAAAAACTGAATCTGGAAAAAGCGGTAGCGATGATAAAAAAAGCGGTCGAACTGCGCCCGCGTGATGGTTACATCGTCGATAGCCTTGGCTGGGGCCTATATCAGCTTGCCGATTATAAAGGCGCAACAAAAAGATTGGAGCGCGCCGTATTGCTGCGCCCGGAAGACAGCATCATCAACAATCATTTGGGTGATGCCTTGTGGCGTGTTGGCCGCCAACGCGAAGCACGTTTTCAGTGGGAACGGGCGTTGGGGTTAGATCCCGAGCCAGAGGACGCAATCGAGCTAAAGCAAAAACTTAAATCCGGCCTTCCTGCTCTTCCTGCCCTTCCCGCCACTAACTAGTGACATATGTTATGAGCTCAACCGTCATAACCCAAAAAGCAAACGCCAAAATAAACCTTTACCTGCACGTAACCGGCAAGCGCGATGATGGTTTTCATATACTGGATTCGCTGGTTGTGTTTGCCGATGTCGGCGACAGCCTGAGCGTCAGGCTGGTACCGGGTAGCAATGAATTAATATTTAAAACCTCCGGTCCATTTAGCGCAGAGGTGCCAACCGATGACGGCAACCTTGTGCTAAGGGCGGCAAAATTATTGCGCGATACCCACGCCATCCAGATGGGCGCGGAAATATTGCTTGAAAAAAACCTGCCCGTATCTTCGGGCATCGGTGGTGGCTCGGCAGATGCGGCGGCCACATTGCGCTGTTTAAGTGATTTATGGGGCCTAAAAACCCCGGCGCTGGATTTAGAAACCATTAGCCAAAAGCTTGGTGCCGACGTTCCGGTGTGCCTGACGGGAAAAAATGTTTTCATGGGCGGCATTGGTGAAATACTGGCCCCGGCGCCGCCCCTGCCCCCATGCTGGCTGGTGCTGGCAAACCCCGGATGCAAGGTCTCCACCCCAGAGGTGTTCAAAAATCGCAGCGGGGAGTTTTCTTCCCCCGCCCGGTTTGATGAGGCCCCGGCGGATGCCGCCCGCTTGGCTGAAATTATTGCCGAGAGGAAAAATGACCTTTTCCAAGGTGCCCTTGGCATTGCCCCGGAAATAAGGGGCGTAATGGCTGCCCTGCAAAATCTGGATGGTGCCTTGCTGGCCCGCATGAGCGGTAGCGGCGCCACCTGTTTTGGTCTTTTTGCAGACGAGGCCGGGGCCTTGGCCGGGGCCAAGCGCGTTGCCCAGAACAACCCCGGCTGGTGGATTCGCGCCGCCAGAATGCTAAACCCCTAACCAAATCTGGTTTGTATAAATTGCCTTTCAACCCCTTGCTCATTGGGGCAAAGGCAATTATGTTCCTCCAGCATTCCATGGTGGGGCGTAGCCAAGTGGTAAGGCAGCGGCTTTTGATGCCGCCATTCGCAGGTTCGATCCCTGCCGCCCCAACCAACCTGTACAAAAATATTTCCGACATTTATCTTTCGTCTTGAAACTTGATACGCAGGAACGATGCCGTGACCCCCTTTGATAATTTTGAGCCTGAAAAAAACAAGTGGCAGGTCTGGATAGACCGGGGCGGCACCTTTACCGATGTTGTTGCGCGCAATCCGCAAGGCGAAATCGTTACCCAAAAATTATTATCGGAAAATCCCGAACGCTATCCCGACGCCGCCTTGCAGGGTATTCGTGATTTATTGGGTGTGCCAACCGATGCGCCCATTCCATCGGAAATTATTGATTCGGTAAAAATGGGCACCACCGTTGCCACCA
This sequence comes from Thalassospiraceae bacterium, assembly GCA_030637845.1. Lineage (GTDB taxonomy): Bacteria > Pseudomonadota > Alphaproteobacteria > Rhodospirillales > Magnetovibrionaceae > DAOVVL01. Next base: position 2,712 of record DAOWFT010000091.1, on the reverse strand, counting down.
ACGCTTTGTTGGAACGCAAGGGTGAGCGAACGGTGCTTGTCATCAACAAGGGGTTTAAAGACGCGCTGCGTATTGCTTACCAGAACCGCCCGCATTTGTTCGACCGCCACATCATTTTGCCGGAACTATTATATGAACGGGTGATTGAGGCAGGTGGACGGTTCAGCGCCCAGGGCGAAGAAATAACCCCGTTTGATGCCGAGGGCACCAAGGCCCAGCTGCTTGAAGCATTTGCGGCGGGCATAAGGTCGGTCGCGATTGTGTTCATGCACGGCTATCGTTATTTCGCCCACGAACAGGCCGCCGCCGCTATCGCCCAGGGCATCGGCTTTACCCAAATATCCACCAGCCATGAAACAGCACCATTGATGAAATTGGTCAGCCGGGGCGATACCACGGTGGTTGATGCCTATCTATCACCCATACTGCGCCGCTATGTTGATAGGGTGGCATCGGAATTAGGCGATGTCCGGTTAATGTTTATGCAATCTGGTGGCGGATTAACCGACGCCCACATGTTTCAGGGTAAGGACGCAATTTTATCAGGCCCGGCCGGTGGTGTGGTCGGCATGGTGCGAACATGCGAAATGGCCGGGTTCGACAAAATAATCGGGTTCGACATGGGTGGAACCTCAACCGATGTGTCGCATTACGCCGGAGAATTTGAACGCGCCTTTGAAACCCAGGTTGCGGGTGTTCGTATGCGCGCACCAATGATGCACATCAATACCGTTGCCGCAGGGGGCGGATCAATATTGCGTTTTGACGGATCGCGTTACCGGGTCGGCCCGCAATCATCCGGGGCCAACCCCGGGCCTGTGTGCTATCGCCGCGGTGGGCCGCTATCGGTTAGCGATTGCAATGTCATGCTGGGTAAAATCCATCCCGATCATTTCCCCAAGGTCTTTGGCCCTGATGCCGATAAGCCCATGGACGCAGATGCGGTTCGGATAAATTTTGCCGATTTAACAAAACAAATTGAGCAAGCAACCGGCGAGGTTAGAAAACCCGAAGACGCCGCCGAAGGGTTTTTGCGCATCGCGGTTGAAAATATGGCCAACGCCATAAAACAAATATCGGTGCAAAGAGGATATGACGTTAGCGAATATACCTTGTGTTGTTTTGGCGGTGCCGGTGGGCAGCACGCGTGTTTGGTCGCCGATGCCTTGGGCATGAACAAGGTTTTCATCCACCCGCTGGCCGGTGTTTTATCGGCCTACGGTATGGGGCTGGCCGATGTCCGGGCCATGCGCGAAGAAACCGTGGAGGAGCCCTTGACCAAGGCGCTGGTTAGTGCCCTGCATGACCGCGCCGCCACATTAGCCAACGATGCCACGGCTGAGCTTGAGGAACAGGACATAAAACCGGCCAACATTCGCGTTCTACCCAAGGCCCATATTCGTTACGCCGGAACAGACGCCGCCTTGATGGTTGATATGGGCGGCCATGATGCACTAAAACAAAATTTTTCCAACGCCCACCGGGGGCGTTTTGGCTTTGTCATGGAAGAGCGCGATTTAGTGGTTGAGGCCATTTCGGTTGAGGCAATTGGCGCGGGTGTAGCGGTCGAAGACCCCGAACATGAAATGAAAAATACCCGCGATGAAGCGCCGGTGCTATCGCACCATCCGGTCTGGGTCGATGGGGCCTACCAGGAAACGCCCTTTTACGACAGAAACCAGATGAAGCCCGGTGACAAGGTTGCTGGCCCGGCAATTATTATTGAACCGGTGGGCACCACCGTGGTCGAGCAGGGCTGGCAGGCCGAGGTCACGGCGCGTGACCACATGGTGCTAAGCCGAATAAAAGCACGGCCCCAGCGGGTGGCCATCGGCACGAATGCCGATCCGGTAATGTTGGAAATTTTCAATAATTTATTCATGTCCATTGCCGAGCAAATGGGTGCGACGCTGGCCAACACCGCCTATTCGGTAAACATAAAAGAACGTCTGGATTTTTCCTGCGCGGTTTTTGACACCGACGGTAATTTGGTCGCCAACGCGCCGCACATGCCGGTTCATTTAGGTTCCATGAGCGATTCCGTCAGGGCAATTATTTCCGAGCGCGGAAAAAATATGCGCCCGGGCAATGTTTATGCATTGAACGCACCGTACAATGGCGGAACCCATCTTCCCGATGTTACCTTGATTACCCCGGTCTTTGATAAAAGCGATACCGACGTTTTATTCTATGTTGGCTCGCGCGGCCATCAGGCCGACATCGGCGGCACCACGCCGGGTTCGATGCCGCCGGATAGTGTTTCAGTCGATGAAGAAGGCATTCTAATCGATAATTTTTTGCTGGTTGAAAAAGGCATGTTCCGCGAAGACGCCATCCGCAACCTGCTTGGTTCTGGGCCCTATCCGGCGCGCAATCCGGATCACAACATCGCCGACCTGAAGGCGCAAATAGCAGCCAACGAAAAAGGTGTGCAGGAATTACACCGCATGGTCGATCATTTTGGACTGGATGTGGTGCAGGCATATATGGGTCATGTTCAAGACAATGCCGAAGAATCCGTGCGCCGGGTTTTGGAAAATCTCAACGATGGTGTTTTTTCATACGAAATGGATAACGGCGGGATAATCAAGGTCGCCATATCCATCGACCGTAAAAACCGTTCCGCAACCGTAGATTTCACCGGAACCTCGGAACAATTACCCAGCAATTTCAACGCCCCTGTGTCTGTTTCGCGGGCGGCGGTTTTGTATG
>DAOWFT010000054.1 GCA_030637845.1 Thalassospiraceae bacterium | reverse complement strand
CGCCCTTGCCGGCGAGAGCATCCAAAGTAACTCCGGCAAAAACCTCAAGTGATGTGAAGGCTAGTGATATTGAAGGTCCAATTTCTGGAAGCAAAGAATAAGCATCCAAAATCAATGTTGACCAAATCGGCGGCTCCCAATCTGGCGGTAGCTGAAAAATATCGTCCCATATATTTTTCTCAACCGCTAGCCATTGATGCTCTACACTTATTGCACCATACCCTCTTCGTTTTCCCTCTTCAGCAACCAACTCGCTTTCATCATCATTTAAATATGAAGCTCTCCATGAAAAACTTATTTTTTCCATGGGTTTTGCATGTATCGCCTTGGTTACATACCTAAGTCTAGCAATAAAATCGTTGGTAATTTCCTGAACAGTAGATATGGGAGGGTCTAATTCTGCTTCATCTCTTCTATCAAAATCGTTTTTTATGACGTCAATTTTAAGTGCATCAGCTAAAAATGATTTTTTTCCGTCAATAAAGAACTCCTCCCCTTCTTTCTCTACAATTTCACTGCTTTTCAATGGAGGAAATATCTTAAAAAGGTATCCATGTTTTTCAAATTGATAAACATTAAATATCTCTCCGTCTGGAACGGTAATTACGAATGGAAGTTTAATAAAAAACCTAGCAATCATCTATCTAAGCCTGCCCCGAGACAAAGGCCGCGCTTTGGCTTTGGCCTTTAAGGCTTATTTCAATATCAGCAGTGCTTAGGCGTTTCATTTTTACCGCTTCCAGCAATTCAATTTCCAACACCCGTTCTTTTTTAAGGTGCATGGACATGGCATGGCGGGTAAATGCGGCCAGTTCGGCTATTGTGGCGTCCCCTGCCAGAATATTTGATAAAAGCTCGCGCCGGATTATGGGTGGAAAGCCCATCAATTCAACCGTCAGTGTTTTTTTCAGCTTTAACGGTATGGCCGGGGCAGAAAAAATACGATCAAGACAAAAGCTGTAAATACCGAAATCGAGCCGCCCGGCAACCGTGTTGGTAAAATCGGTAAATTCATCAAGGAAAAACCCTTGGGAAATCTTTCCGCCGACCAGTTGCGTCACGGTTTCCAGAAATGTCCGATAGCGCGCCCGGGCCGGGTTTAGTTCATCATGCAGGTTGGCTTCCAGTTCCAGTATGCGGGCTTCGCGAAAGCCGCCTTCGATCATGGCCTCGGCATCGGCGCGAACGCGGGGGCTCAGGGCCTGCATCTCAATAAGGCTGAATAGCTCTTCGTAAACTTCGCGCCGGGACTTATCCGCACCCAAACGACCCAACGGTAATAGTGCGGCCCGGGCTACGACCTCGTCCTTGGAACAGATGGAAGCAAAGGCCACCGCTTCGCGGGGCATACGCGATGATATTAAATCATCGGAAATAACAAAACGCCCGCTATCGGCCATGGTAAGGTAGCGGCCCAAACGCGAACAGGCGGCAAAATGATCGGCCAGGGTTGGCGGTTTTAGTGAGGCCATCATTTCCCTTGTTATGCTATCGGGTGAAAAAATTGTGCCCGTCATGTTGGCTTGCTTTTATGTTCGGGGGCATTATCGGTATTGCCTGTAAAAAACCCAAACCGTTTTGGCAAATCTTCAATCGCCTTAATAAACCTTGCCTTCATCGGTGGTATTTTTAAAACGTCGTCTATGCGCCGCGATAGAAAATCCCAGGTGGCGGAAAAATCATCAGTTTCGTCGGCCAGCCAGTAAAGAACCGTTGCCGCGTAAACCGTGCCCAAAAGCCCACGTTTGGTGTACCAGTTAAAATCGCTGGATTTATCGCCGGCGGCATTCCAGATGGCATCAACCGTGTTATGGGTAATTTTCGCCATGGTCGCACCATGAGATGGGCTTGCCAGCACCCCAAGCCCGGCCCGAACTGCTTCGCGGTGGGGAGCGAGAAATTCCAGTCGCGCCCGGACGCCGGCAATTATCCGGTCACGGATGCGCATGGAATCCAAATCCATGGCGTTCATTTTTCCCAACATTTCCCGGTCAGATATTTTGGCAAAATGACAAATCGCATCAACCGCGCCTTGGGGGAACATTCGTTTGGCGGTGGCCTCGTCAAAACCGGCATCGACTGCGCCACGAACAATGGCGTCCATACCCCAGCCGTCAAACGCCACATGGGGGCTGGCGGCCAGCACAATGGCGTCCTTTATTTCATCTCGACCTAATTTTTTATCAGGTTTTTTATTTGGCATCTTGTCCTTCACCCGGGTCTTCGTCTGGTTCTTCATTTGGCTGGTTCAGGCCATGCGCCAAGGCATCGGTAAAGCCGAACCTGCTCATATCGACCACCCGGGAAGGATACAGTATTCCGTCAAGATGGTCACATTCGTGTTGCACCACGCGGGCGTGAAAGCCCCGGGCCTCGCGTTGGATGGGTTTGCCGTCAAGACCTACCCCCCGGTAGCGAATATGGCTATGGCGCGGGACTTCTCCCGACATGCCCGGAACCGAGAGGCAGCCTTCCCAGCCCAGCTCCATCTCATCCGAAAGCGGCTCTATTTCAGGGTTAATCAGCACGGTCAGGGGTATGCCGCCGCCTTCCTCCAGCTCTTCTTCCTCGGAGATACGCGACGCGTCCACAAGGAAAACCACCACCCGCAAGCCCACATGCACCTGAGGGGCAGCCAGACCGGTGCCATCGGCGTCAATCATGGTTTCAATCATATCGGCCACCAGCGCCTTGATTTCGGCCGATTGGGGCTGATCCACCGCCATTGCCGGGGTTATGAGCGCAGGGTGACCCATGCGGGCTATCTTTAAAATGGCCATATGGTAGTGATTTCCTTGTTTTTCAGGTTGTTATCGCCGGTTTGGGTCCTAGCCCCTTCACAGGGGTTGATCGATGTGTTACACCCAGCGCCGTTCCGTTGGTGCCAAGATCTATCTTAAGATTAAGGCGCGGGACGCCTCGAAGGCAAGGCTTTCGAGGGTTTAACCCTAACTTGAAAGGAAGTGGTAAACGTGCAAGTTGTCGTCCGCGATAACAACGTTGACCAAGCGCTGAAGGTCTTGAAGAAGAAGATGCAACGGGAAGGTATTTTCCGTGAACTCAAGCTTCGCAAGCACTTCGAGAAGCCATCTGAAAAACGCGCACGCGAAAAGGCCGAGGCCGTATCGCGCGCGCGCAAGATGGAACGCAAGCGCCTGGAACGCGAAGGCTTCTAAGCCCTAGCGTTCAAGTTCAATAAAAAAAACCCGTTCTCTGCATTCAGAGCGCGGGTTTTTTAATGGCATTAATTTAAAAAGCGCCGCAGTAGCGGCGGCGACCGCTTGGTCGCTGTAATAAAGAACGCCGCATAAGCGGTGGCCTAGTACATTTTAGCTATATTGTGAAAACAGCATATTGGGTGGTAGGATTAAAAGTGCTCTAAATTGCCAACCTTGAGACATTGCCAAAAATGGATGCGGTGGTTAGCGATTGATTTACTACTAATAGTCGTATAGGCATACGGCCAATAAAAAAATAAAAAAATTGAGGGATACTGAATGCGGTTTCTAATAGCCGAAAGCGAACAGTTGTATGCAGATCATCTAAAAAAGATGATCAAAACGTGTTGCCCAAAAAATATCGAAGTTGACTGTGTGGGCACAGCCGAGACAGCATTGTCACACATCGATAAAAACTATTACGAGTTATGCTTTATTGATTATGACTTGGGTAAATTTGCAGCTGGGCTGGATGTTCTAAAATCTCTCCACAACACTACTGCGTTGACCGCATTTGTGATCCTGTCATCCCATGCCAGCAAAGATGCTGCGTTTGACGCCCTAACGTTGGGTGCAATGGATTATATAATCAAAGAACGCTTCACCGAATTTGAACTATCAAAATGTGTTTCCTATTCTATGTATTTAAAGCACCGTGAAGTTGGGTTGCAAAAAGAAGCTTTGCATGATTCGCTAACCGGGCTTGGCAACAAGGGGCTGTTTGATGCCCAGTTGCAACAGGCCTCACAGCGGGCCAAACGCGATAATGAAAAACTTGGCCTGCTGGTAATTGACGTCGATAAATTTAAGCACATAAACGATAAGTATGGACACAAAATCGGCGACCAATTGTTACAACAAATTTCTGAACGGATAGTCAACGAAACCCGGTCCAGTGATGTAGTCGCGCGCATTGGTGGCGATGAATTTGCCGCCATATTGATAAAGCCTAAATCAGCAGAACACATTTATGCGATTGGTGAAAAAATTGAAAAAGCCTTGAGCGCCACTCCATACAATATTTCAGGCACCATTATAAAGGCCAGTGCCAGCGTCGGCTGCGCAATCTTACCCGACGACAGTGAAGATCTGGACAAGCTATTCTCTACCGCCGACGTACAAATGTATAAACACAAGAACACCAAAAAAGTGCTCATGGCCAAATCACGCGATTATATAGATCAAGTTTTGCGCTAAGGCGCACATTCATATCAACAAAAACCCCACCCTTATTACACCCCACCCTTACTGCACAAAGTTCGTGCTTTTTTTATTTCTTTTTTTCTTGGAGACCGATCCGATGGCTGACCTGCCTAAATGCCCAAAATGTAACGAGAGTTATACCTACGAAGATGGCGCCATGCTGGTCTGCCCCATGTGCGCGCACGAATGG
>DAOWFT010000071.1 GCA_030637845.1 Thalassospiraceae bacterium | reverse complement strand
TGGTTCAAAAGTATTTTTTGCCAACTCAGGTTCCGAAGCCGTTGACACCGCAATTAAGTTTATCTGGTACATAAATAATGCGCTGGGGAACCCTAAAAAAAAGAAAATCATATCACGAATAAAAGCATACCATGGCGTAACCGTCGCGAGCGCATCATTGACCGGGCTTCCCGTCTGTCAAAATGATTTTGACCTACCCATAGCCGGAATCATTCATACCGACTGTCCGCACTATTACCGCTTTGCCCATGATGGTGAAAGCGAAGAAGATTTTTCAACCCGGCTGGCTGAAAACCTTGAGGAACTTATTTTAAAAGAAGGCCCCGAAACAATCGCCGCCATGTTTATGGAACCGGTAATGGGTGCCGGCGGGGTTATTGTTCCGCCAAAAACATATTTTGAAAAAATACAGGTGGTGTTGAAAAAATACGACATCCTTGTTGTCGCCGATGAGGTCATATGCGGATTTGGTCGCACCGGAAACATGTGGGGGTCGCAAACATATTCAATTCGCCCCGATATGATTACCATGGCCAAGGCGCTTTCTTCTGCTTACGCCCCCATATCGGCGCTGATAGTTTCCGAAGATATTTTTGCGGGCCTTCTTGCCGGGTCCACAAGAAACGGGGCCCTTGGGCACGGCTTTACTTATTCGGGTCACCCATTGGGGGCGGCGGTTGCGATGGAAACGCTTAATATTTACGAAGAGCGTGACATTGTTTCAGAAGTAAAAGCAAAATCACCGTTATTTCAGGATGGACTTCAAAGCTTTGCTTCGCACCCCTTGGTCGGCGAAGTTCGGGGCGTCGGTCTACTCGGTGCCATCGAGTTGGTAAAGGACAAATCCACGAAAGAAGCGTTTGATGCCGGGCATGGCGTTGGCTCGCATCTGGTAGCCACGGCGCAGACGGAGGGCGTCATCCTTCGGGCCATGGGCGATACCGTTGCCTTTTCCCCGCCGCTAATAATCAGCGAAGCGGAAATGGCCGAAATGTTTGCATCTTTTGGACGCGCCCTTGATAAAACCGCCAAGTGGCTGGCCTCGAAAAAGCTCGTCTAATGGATAAAATGCCTGTTTTAAGCCAGTTTTATCCCGTATATTCACATTCTTGCCCAAAAGCGCCAGATTCCTTTATTATGGAATAAATCATTATAAAAAAACGTCATTAGTCAGCATCTCTAGAACCACAAAATACGACCCAGATAAAGATGTTCGACACTCCGGAGGAATTAATGGACTACAACAAGTTTTTTGCCGACAAGATCGGTGAGCTAAAATCTGAGGGAAGATACAGGGTTTTTGCAGACCTTGAACGCCAAGCGGGAAAATTCCCCCACGCCAAAGCCCATATCAATGGTGACCTTCGCGACATAACCGTCTGGTGCTCAAACGATTATATGGGCATGGGGCAAAACCCCGATGCCATAAAGGCAATGGTTGATACCGCAACCAATTACGGCGTTGGCGCAGGTGGAACCAGAAATATTTCCGGCACCACCCACCAGCACGTTCTTCTGGAAAAAGAACTTGCCGAACTTCACCGCACCGAAGCATCGCTTGCCTTTGGTTCCGGCTGGGTAGCAAACCTGACCACCCTTTCAACCATCTGCTCATTGATTCCGGAATGTGTGGTTATTTCAGATTCTAAAAACCACAATTCAATGATTGAAGGCATCCGTCATTCGCGCGCGGAAAAACATATTTTCCGTCATAACGACGTTAAAGATCTGGAACGTATTCTCCAAACCATAGACGTAGATCGGCCCAAACTTATCGCCTTTGAATCCGTTTATTCCATGGATGGCGATATTGCACCCATCAAGGAAATCTGCGATCTGGCCGATAAATACAAGGCAATGACATTCTTGGACGAAGTCCATGCGGTTGGCCTTTACGGGCAGAACGGTGCTGGCGTTGCCGAACGTGACGGATTAATGCACCGCATAACCATAATACAGGGAACAATGGCCAAGGCATTTGGCGTTGTTGGTGGATATATCGCCGGCAGTTCAGACATGTGCGATTTTGTTCGCTCTTATGGAACCGGGTTTATTTTTTCCACCTCGACCCCACCGGCGGTTGCCGCTGCGTGCCGTGCCAACATCAAATACCTGAAAGAACATAACGATCTTCGCGTTAAGCATCAGGAACGGGCCGCAACCTTAAAGAAAAAATTTGCCGCTGCCGGGCTTCCGGTTATGGATTCACAAAGCCATATAGTCCCCGTATTAGTTGGCGACCCGGTGCTTTGCAAACAGGCATCGGACGAGCTGATGAACGTACATAATATTTATGTCCAGCCGATTAACTATCCAACTGTCGAGCGCGGGACCGAACGTCTGCGCTTTACCCCCACTCCACTGCATAATGATGACCTTATGGATACTTTGGTCGCCGCATTAAAGGATGTTTGGGGAAAACTGGGTCTTAAAGCAGCAGCCTAAGTACAGACATCTATTCTTTGGCTATAATTAATGTGGTCAAGTGATTCGCCATTTACAATTCTGGGGAATAGCCTGAATGTTTGCCGATAACACCCTTACACCCAAAGAAGCCGTCCGCCTTTGTGCGCTAGGCACCATTGAGCTTGCCGGCAAGCCCATGCGTTACAGCGAACTAGCAGACGCCATCAGGCATTTTATCAGTCGTATCACCGGGCCATCGCTGGATATTATGGGAACGTCCATAGAACTGCTCAGGTATGAAGGTCTGGTTGAAGCCATCAGCGGCAAGGGCATGGAGGATGATTCCCAATTGCTATTAACCGATGACGGACGCAAGGAGTTCCGCAGCCTGATGACGGCAAAGCTCAGGGCATCGGGTAGCGATGTAAACAAGCTGATAACAACGCTAAAACTTCGCTTTATCCATCTGTTGCCAGTCGAAGACCAGTGCCAACAGGCGGAAATACTTATCGATACCTGCGAGACGGAGCTTGCCCGCCTTGTTGATCTGCGTTCCCACCACGGGGAAGACCCGGGGTTTTTAGGTGAATGGCTTAATCACGATATTGGACAGCTTGAGCGCCACCTTGAATGGTTGGTGGGAATAAGCGACAGGCTGTGCGAATAAAAATTACCTTTAGGCAAAAATAAGACCCCCTGACGGGGGCCCTAAACAACAAATGCACGGATGATGTGCGATTTAAGATTTTTGTACTAACACTTCCAATCCCATAAGCAACTGCTGACCCTCTTTACCGCCGTCACCATTTAGTTTGTGACCTATGATTACCTGCATAGCATCAACGTATACGCGAATTTTTTCAATTTCCTTAGGTCCAATCTTGTCCAGCTTTTCAACAAGACGGCAAAGTTTATCACCAACGGCGGTCATAAGTTCATAATCAAAACTTCCGCCCTGACCCTTCATGTCGTGGGCAACATTGAAAACACCGAGCAACAATTCTTTTTGGTCGCCGTCTCCTTTCTTAAGCTTGGCATAGGCATTTTCAAGCTTTATCAGATCTTCCTTGGCCCAGTTAATATAATCACCGGCAAGGTTGGCTATTACCTTCTCGGCCCGGGCAATGGCGTCAAGATCAACAGCACCGGGGCCCCCTTTTTCAACTTTGTTTTGGAGGTTGGTAGGTGGTTGAATTGTTTCAGAATCGTCTGACATGTCTTTTAGCGTTCTTTCTGTTTATGTTGTTTCAAAGAATACTAACAAGGGGCCGCATTCGCAAGTATGCTGTTGTGGCTACCCATTGAGAAGCGCGTTGATTTCATCTTGTGAAAGTTCCGGCGTATCACCGCCGTCGTCGCCGTCATCTTTAGCTTTAGCTTTAGCTTTGGTTTTAGCTTTATCGTCATTGTCCTTAAGTTTATCGGAGATAGAGCCGACGCTGCCCTCAACCTCACCCTTGTCTGCTTTGCGCCGTTCCGGACCGTTGTAATTGGGGTTTTCCTTGCGCCGCCTGTCGGGGCCAAAATAAATACCGGCACGAATAAACGGGCGCGGGTTTTCAATGATGGTGCGAATTCGAGAATAAATCCCCTTGGCGGAAATTGGCTTTGCCAAAAATTCATGAACGCCCGAATCGCGCGCTTCCATAACCCGGTGCATTTCGGTATGGCCGGTCAGCATTATTATTGGCACGAACGGATTAGGGCTGTCGGTTCCGGTGCGAACCATGCGTACGAAATCAAGCCCGTCCAATGGCTGCATTGACCAATCGCAAATAATTACATCAGCGGGAAAATGACGAAGCTCTTTAAACGCATCGGCGCCGTCGCCTGCCTCAAGAATGCTTTTAACGCCAAGCGCATGCAGAATGCTTTTGACAAGCGCACGCATGTGCTTGTTGTCATCAACTATAAGAAAGTTGAGTCTGGATAAATTGTAATCAGCCATCCTCTATCTATGTGCCCTTATATTCCATATATTCGCCACAATACGCCAAAGGGCCAATCCCCCCGAGTTGATTACTAATATGTTGCGGGCCGCACGGTTAAACAAGTCCTAATGGACTGTCTAATATAGCCATTTTCCACTTTAGTGGGTCGCAAATCCAGTCAATATTGCAATTGTCGCTTGTTCCGGCATTTTTTGGCCTCCAGCTTGAGGCTTTGACTCGTCGCAATAGCAGAGCTACACATCAATAAAACGCCCCCAGGCGCATTATCACCCCGATACAGGTCCATCAATAAATGCACAAATACATCAGCGTAAAAGGTGCCCGCGAGCATAATCTAAGGGATATTGATGTAGACATCCCAAGAGATTCGCTTGTCGTTATTACCGGGCTATCGGGTTCGGGTAAATCATCCCTGGCCTTTGACACCATTTATGCCGAGGGCCAGCGCCGTTATGTGGAAAGCCTGTCGGCATACGCCAGACAATTTCTTGAACTTATGTCCAAACCGGACGTGGATTCTATTGATGGCCTAAGCCCGGCCATATCAATCGAACAAAAAACCACATCGAGAAACCCCCGCTCCACCGTCGGTACGGTAACCGAGATTTACGATTATATGCGCCTGTTATGGGCCCGGGTCGGTGTTCCCCACTCGCCCGCAACCGGGCTTCCCATTGAAAGCCAAACCATAGTCCTGATGGTTGACCGGGTTATGAATATGGAGGAAGGAAGTAAATTATTGCTTCTGGCGCCCATAGTTCGCGGTCGCAAAGGTGAATACAAAAAAGAATTGAAGGATTTGGCAAAGCGCGGCTTTCAGCGGGTAAAGATAGACGGCGAAATGATGGACATCGAAGATGTTCCGACGCTGAATAAAAAAATAAAACACGATATAGAGGTGGTTGTTGATCGTATAAAGCTGAAAAAAGGAATTGAAAGCCGGCTGGCCGATAGTTTTGAAACGGCGTTGACACTGGCCGACGGTATAACGTTTATAGATAACGCAGATAGCAATGCCCGCAGCGTATTTTCAGCAAAGTTCGCCTGCCCGATTTCCGGATTTACCATTGATGAAATAGAGCCTCGACTTTTTTCGTTTAATAATCCGTTTGGGGCCTGCCCGACCTGTGATGGGCTTGGCACTAAAATGTATATCGACCCTGAACTTGTGGTTCCGGATGCGGGTAAATCACTTTTATCCGGTGCAATCGGGCCGTGGTCTAACTCAAGCTCGCCTTATTACGCGCAAACCCTTGAAAGTCTTGCCCGACATTTCAAATTTGACACCAACAAGCCGTTTGAAAAACTGTCGGCAAAAATACGGGACATAGTTCTTTATGGCACCAAGGGTGAAAGCGTCACCATGCGCTATGTTGATAACAAAAAAACTTACGAGGTAACCAAGCCGTTTGAAGGCGTAATACCCAACATGGAAAGACGTTGGCTGGAAACAGACAGCAATTGGGTGCGCGACGAGCTTTCTAAATACCAGACCGTAACTAGCTGCGACGCCTGCGGTGGACACAGGCTCAAGCCAGAAGCATTGGCGGTAAAAATCAACAAGTTGCACATTTCCGAAGTGACGGAAATGTCCATTGCCGAATTGGTAAAATGGTTTGGTGGGCTTGAAAAAAAGCTGAAAAAGAAAGAACGTGAAATAGCCGAGCGCATTTTGCGTGAAATTAACGAGCGCCTGGGTTTTCTTAAAAATGTCGGGCTTGAATATCTTACCCTGGCCCGTGCATCGGGCACACTTTCCGGTGG
>DAOWFT010000028.1 GCA_030637845.1 Thalassospiraceae bacterium | reverse complement strand
GAACAGCAGAACAAATTAGGCCATTGGCAATGATGCCAATGGCCTGTTTCCCACATATGGTTAGTGGCTCGCATTTTTAGGCGGGCTTTTTTTATTGCGTGTGCTTGGCGTTATCTGCGGGTTGCGGTAACGCTGCTTTCGCCGTCGGGGTCAATCATATCCGGCATATCATCCATGGCCGGCATTCTGGAAATGGCCGGCAGGGAATTGGGCTGACCGTTTCTTATTTGATCCTTGCGGTGCTGGCGATAGAGGCTTCTGACGGTGGCGTAGTAATCAATCGATGTACGCTCCATGTCGTCAATTTCTTCCATGTTGCGCGCCCTAAAGTCCACACCTTCGGCCCCGCTGCGGGTTGGGTTTACCCAGCGGCGGTCGGTGTTGATGGCCCAGTTGCTAATGGGGTCGGTGAAATAATCGGCAACCAGCCCCACGGTATCGCGGGGGTTGGATGGGCCAAATATCGGCAGCATGATAAACGGGCCCTCATCCACGCCCCACATACCCAATGTCTGGCCGAAATCCTCGGAATGATCGGGGTAGCCCATGTCGGTTGCCATATCAAAAATACCACCAATGCCGATGGTCGTATTTATGGCAAACCGGGCAAAGGTATTTGTGGCGCGGTCACTATCGCCCTGCAAAATATCGTTAAGCAGAACCACCGGCGAGTTCAGGTTATCAAGGAAATTACCAACCGCCGTCTGTATTGGTGGCGGTAGCATGGCCTTGTAAAAGGTGGCGGCTGGCCTCAGGAACCATGTATCAAGCCCCCTGTTTACCTGAAAAATTACCCTGTTTACGGGTTCCAGCGGGTCATTTGCCTCTATCTGTTCGGCCCTGATTTCAGGGTCGGTGCTGGCAGATCCTGCCGCACAGCCCCACAAAAGGGCAGCAAGGGTAAGCACCGCGCCTGCGCGCACCAAGGCCCGCATGGGCCGGGTGGGGGCCATATCATCCGCGCCATCAATGGTCGTAGATGTGGCCGCAGCTGTATGGTGTTTTGATGCCTTATCGGTCTTGCTAAGCAATTTTTTGACTCTCCCCGTAACCCTTCCGTAACCCTTAAACCTAAAATAGTACTCAGGCTGGGTCTTTTTATAGAATCGCACCAAGCGATAGTCACTAGTTCAAATATCATAGCGACAGACTAAAAACCAGATGCCATAGGGGTTTGCCGCATTGAGGGGCATATGTGTTGCAAATACGCAACAATATTTAAGGAAATTATGGGTGGTAATTTAGTTAATAATAGCAAAATAGCTTGATTTTCATATAAAGATATATTTATATCCTTATTACATCATCAATATAATCATTAATATGGGCGATAATGGTCGTGGAACATACGGTAGAAACCCTCCGGGCGGTGGCAGAACCCACCAGACTTCGCCTTTTGGCCCTTTTGGCCGCCGGCGGTGAGCTAAGCGTGAGCGAGCTGGTGCGGGTTCTTGGCCAAAGCCAGCCTCGACTTTCCCGCCATTTAAAAATATTGACCAAGGCCGGATTGTTGGAGCGCTTTAGCGAGGGCAGTTGGGCGTTTTACCGCGTGGCGCAATCTGGCCCGGCCTCCGAAAGTGTGCGTTCTATCCTGTCGCTTTTGCCCCAAGACGATGCCACCGCCGCCACGGACCGTTCCCATCTGGATGAAATTAAATCCGCCCGGGTAAAAGCGGCGCAGGATTATTTTCAACGCAACGCATCGGAATGGGACCGCATGGCCCAGTTAAACGTGAATGAGGATGCCGTGGCCTTCGCCGCCGAAAAGCTTTTACCGCTGGGGGGTGTGGAACAGTTGCTTGATATTGGTACCGGAACCGGGCGGATGCTGGAAATGTTTGCGCCTAAGGTCACCCATGCTACCGGTATCGACCTCAATGCCGAAATGTTACATGTGGCACGGGCAAATATGGATAAAGCAGGGATTACAAATGTTTCAATAAGGCAGGCCGATATATATACTCTGCCCTTTGATAGCGACAGCTTGGGCGCCATAACCTGCCATCAGGTCCTTCATTTTCTGGATCGTCCCCAGGCAGCGGTAGCCGAGGCCGCACGAACATTAAAACCCGGTGGCTATATGTTGGTTGCCGATCTTGCTCCCCATGGGGTCGAAGATTTACGTGAAAATCATGCTCACCTGAGGCTGGGCTTTGAGGACAAGGAAGTAAAATCATGGTTCGCCAGCGCAGGGCTTAGATCGCAGGCAACGGTGCATTTAAAAGGAAATCCATTGAGCGTAACATTGTGGTTGGCGCAAAAAGATCAAATTACAAAACAAATGAAATAACGAAACAAATAAGGAACCCCGGTTATGTCACCCGAAAACAATACAAACAATAAACTTTGCGGTTTGGCCATATCTTCGCCATTGCCAAAGGACGCACGGGTTTCGTTTGAATTTTTTCCGCCTAAAACGGAAAAGCTGGAACAAAACCTATGGGCGGCAATTGAACGCCTTGCCCCGGTGAAACCCAGTTTCGTTTCGGTGACCTATGGTGCCGGCGGAACCACCCGTGAACGCACCCACGCCACCGTTTCACGCATTCGCCGGGAAACCGATCTTGAACCGGCAGCGCATTTAACCTGCGTTGGCGCAACCCGCGAAGAAGTAGACGACATAGCCCGCCAGTATTGGGAAGACGGCATCCATCATATTGTGGCTTTGCGTGGTGACCCAGCCGAAGGCCAAGATGTTTACCAACCCCACCCCGGCGGATACGCATTTGCATCCGATCTGGTTGAGGGCTTGAAAAAAATAGCCGATTTTGAAATTAGCGTTGCCGCCTATCCGGAAACCCACCCCGAAGCAAAAAGCCCGGCCGATGATATTGATAACCTGAAACGTAAAATTGATGCCGGTGCGACCCGGGCCATCAGCCAGTTCTTTTTTGATAATGATGCTTATTTCAGGTTTCTTGATGCAACCGCCAAGGCGGGGATAGATATACCCATACTTCCGGGAATACTTCCGGTAACCAATTTCAAGCGGGTGCAGGAATTTGGCAAAGCCACCGGGGCCTCCATTCCCAAATGGATGGCCGAATTATTTGAGGGGTTGGACGAAGACCCGGAAACAAGAAAACTTGTCGCCGCCACCGTGGCGGCTGAACAATGCCGCGCACTTTATGCCGGCGGCGTTCATGATTTTCATTTTTATACATTGAACCGGGCGGATTTATCTTATGCAATCTGCCACATACTGGGCGTGCGCCCCTAGCTGAAAGAAATAATCTAAATGCCAAATAATAAACAAAAAATAGAACTCCTTTTAAAGGATCGCATCCTTGTGCTTGATGGCGCCATGGGTACCATGATCCAGCGCGAAGGCTTAACCGAGGAAGATTATCGCGGTGAACGCTTTAGCGATGCCAGCGCCGAATTAAAAGGCAACAACGACCTGCTTTCCATCACCCGGCCAGATATTATTGATGCCATTCACTCAAGGTTTTTAGAAGCCGGCGCCGATATTGTTGAAACCAATACATTCAATGCCACCACCATTTCGCAGGCCGACTACGGGCTGGAAGATGCGGCTTACGAGCTAAACGTGGCCGGCGCCCGTGTTGCCCGCGCTGCTGCCGATAAATATTCAACCCCTGAAAAACCCCGATTTGTTGCCGGGGTTCTTGGGCCGACCAATCGCACCGCGTCCTTGAGCCCCGATGTAAATGACGCCGGAATGCGCAACATTACCTTTGATCAATTGGTTAGCGCCTATGATCAGGCCGCCCGTGGTTTGGTCGAGGGCGGGGTTGATTTCTTACTTATCGAAACCGTGTTCGACACCCTTAATGCCAAGGCCGCCGTCTATGCGGTGCTGGAAATGTTCGATGACACAGGAAACGAGCTACCCATAATGCTATCGGGCACAATAACCGATGCTTCCGGGCGCACCCTTTCGGGGCAAACCGCAGAAGCATTTTGGTATTCGCTCAGCCATGCCAAGCCGCTTTCAATTGG
>DAOWFT010000117.1 GCA_030637845.1 Thalassospiraceae bacterium | reverse complement strand
TGTTGAAACAAGCCACGATGGTTACGCCAATATTTTTGGTCTTATCCACCAACGAGCATTATTTTTAGCCCCCGGTGGCGACAACATCCGCGGCGAAGACAGATTAGTTGGAACCGGGGGTGAGCAATTTACAATTCGTTTTCATCTGCACCCGCGCGCCCATGCGTCGTTACTTTCGGGGGGTGGGGGTGTTTTGATAAAACTGGGTAAAAAAGAGCTGTGGCGTTTTCATGCCTCAATGGGAGAAATTACCCTTGAGGAAAGCATATACGCAGGCAGGTTGGGCCTGCCCAAGCACACCGAACAAATAGTGGTGAGCGGGCCATTATCGGGCAACGGCGCACTGGTAAAATGGGCGTTTTCCCGCGAAACGACCTGACGGCCATCACAGCGGCAACGCAATTAAACAATTATAATTAAAGATACCATGATGCAAGAAAATCAAAATCCGCCCGCCGCCGCCAGCACAATCAAAAGTGTTTCAATTGTTGTGCCTTGCTTCAACGAAGAAGCAACTCTGGAAAAACTTATTCGCCGGGTGCTTGATGCGGATAGTTCGGGGCTGGCGATTGAATTAATCATTGTTGATGATTGCTCAAATGATAAATCATTTGAAATTGCATCACAGCTTGCCGAGCTGGAACCGCGCATAAAAGCAATTCGTCACGGCGTTAACACCGGAAAAGGCGGGGCGCTAAGAACAGGCTTTGCAAATTCGAGCGGCGACATAGTAATCGTACAGGACGCGGACCTTGAATACGACCCGGCTGAATATCCATCACTGTTCGCGCCCATATTAAACGGTAGCGCCGATGTCGTGTATGGTTCGCGTTTTAAAAATGAATTACCCGCCGATGCAAAATACATAAGCAACGTTATTGCCAACAAATTTTTAACCTTGCTTTCAAATATTTTTACCGGGCTCAGGCTTACGGATATGGAAACCTGCTACAAGGTTTTTCGCGGGTCTATAATTCGCGGTATTAAACTGCAAGAAAACCGTTTCGGCATAGAGCCGGAAATGACCGCCAAAATAGCCGCCCACCAGCCAGCGTTGCGCGTAGAAGAAATAGGCATTTCATACAAAGGCCGCACCTTTGAAGAGGGTAAAAAAATTGGCTGGAAAGACGGCGTCAGTGCAATTCGCTGTATTGTGCAGTACAATCTATTTGCCGGACGCGGTAAATAAGCTATAAAACTGCCACTCCCGCTTGTTTCAATCTCCCTGCTTTAAGGATTTAAAACCCAATGTCACAACCTATCCGCCGTGCACTTCTTTCGGTTTCCGATAAATCCGGACTAGTTGAATTTGGCCGTTTCTTGGCAGAACAGGGGATTGAAATACTTTCCACCGGCGGCACCGCCAAGGCATTGGTTGATGCCGGCGTTGCGGTTACCGAGGTATCACAACACACCGGGTTCCCCGAAATCATGGATGGCCGGGTAAAAACCCTGCAACCAAAAATTCACGGTGGCATTCTGGCCATCAGGGACAACGCCGAACACACCAAGGCCATGAGCGATCACGGCATTTCCGCTATCGATCTTGTTTGTGTAAATCTTTATCCGTTTGAAGAAACCCGCGCCCGTGGTGCCGGGTTTGATGAAAGCGTTGAAAATATCGATATCGGCGGCCCGGCAATGATCCGGGCGGCGGCTAAAAATCATGGTGACGTTACCGTTGTTGTAGAGCCAGAAGATTATGACCGGGTCAAACAAGACATTATAGAAAATAACAGCGCAACGTCGGACAAATTACGTCTGGAATTAAGCGCGCGCGCATTTGCCCGGACCGCTTCGTACGATGCCGCCATATCGGGCTGGCTGGCCGGTGAAGCGGGTGCAGCCGGGGGGGATACCAAGGGGGCTGAATGGCCCAAGCGAATTACATTTGCCGGCGAGCTAAAGCAAACCATGCGTTACGGTGAAAACCCCCATCAAAAGGCGGCGTTTTATACCAACAGTGAAAACCGCCCGGGCGTTGCCACCGCCACCCAATTACAGGGCAAGGAGCTATCGTACAACAACCTAAACGATACCGACGCCGCATTTGAAATCGCCGCTGAATTTGAAGCCAAAACTTATGGTGCCGCATGCGCCATAATAAAACACGCCAATCCATGTGGCGTTGCGGTTGGTGGGTCGCTGGTTGATGCCTACAGGCGGGCCTATTCATGCGATACCGAAAGCGCATTTGGCGGCATTGTTGCACTTAATCGCACCCTAGATGCCGAAACCGCAACAGAAATTATAAAAATATTTACCGAAGTTGTGATTGCCCCTGAGGTTGATGATGCCGCGCGCGAGATACTGGCCGCAAAGAAAAACATTCGCGTTCTGACCACCGGCAATATGCCTGATGCGGGCGTGGGCGGGCTTATGGTCAAGGCATTGGCCGGTGGCCTGTTGGTACAGGGCCGCGATAACGAAATTTTTGCAGACCTGAAAGTTGTGACCAAGCGTCAGCCAACCGACAAGGAAATGGACGACCTTCGCTTTGCCTTCACAGTCGCCAAGCATGTGAAATCAAATGCCATTGTTTATGCCCGCGACAACATGACCGTTGGCATTGGCGCCGGACAAATGAGCCGGGTTAATTCATGTCGCATAGCAGCCTTCCGGGCCGAACAAGCGGCAAAGACGGCAGGTGATAATGAAAGCTGGGCCAAGGGCTCGGTTGTGGCATCCGATGCATTTTTTCCATTTTCCGATGGATTGCTAGAAGCCATCGAGGCCGGGGCCCAAGCGGTTATTCAGCCGGGCGGATCAATGCGCGACGCCGAAGTAATCGAAGCCGCCGACAAAGCCGGCGTCACCATGGTGATGACCGGCATGCGTCATTTCAGGCATTGATATATCTAGCCAAGCAGAAACATTTTTTCCCGTTTAAACCATCTGGCCGCCAGCCAAAAAATTGCGGCGGCGGCAACTGTGGTTGATGCGGTTGCGGTTAAAACCTGTACAATTGTAACGGGTTCATCCAGCGCCAGACGGCTCAACAACAGCATTTGCCCAAATACCGGCACCATTACATCCCAGGTTCCCGGCGATAGTGGTTTGAACACCATTATCATTCCCGGCAGTGCCGGAACCAGCGGTAACAGGCCAAGGTAAATCTGCGCCTCCTTCATTGAACGGGTAATAACCGCGATAGACATTTGCAGCGCAACCGCAATGGCCATTAGCGGAATTGAAACTACAAACATTGCAATAAACATGTACCACGCTGGTGGCTGATCGAGATGTTTAGAGAGCGATGCCGCCCATCCACAAAAAACAAAAAACGCGGCAATATTTATGAACGAGGTTATGGCCGTAAACAAAACTGCGGCCATTGATTTTGCCAATAATAATATCCAGCGTTCAACCGGGGAAAGAAGCAATGGTTCAAGCGAGCCACGCTCACGCTCACCCACGGTAGTATCAATTGCCAAATGAACACCACCAAGAAAAATCATAAAAATTATCAACGGCGGCATCATATTGTAAAAAAATATGGCGATGTTGGGGAGGCGAGTAACACTTACATCTTTTATTTTTATCGGTTTTGCAAAATCTTCTTCCAGACCCACTTCCGCCAATCTTTCTTTGCTTAGTTCGGCATTAAGTATATTAATCACCCGCTCCAATCTGGCGGTAAGGCGAAGGTTACTAACCCGGCTGAGGTTCATTAGCATCTGAACCGTAAATTGTTTTTCATTGTTTGCGTTTTCAGGAACGACCAATCCAACCGGCATATCGCCATCAAGCATCAGTTTTTTTGCCTCGATAACAGATGACATTTCAACAACGGTAATATCGTAGCTTTCAAGGTGTTTCATCAACAATGGTGAATTAGCAGAGCCAATAACCGCAACATCAAACGCTACTGCGGTTCGTTCCGATTGAATTGTCGTTCCGGCAAGATAAAGCCCGCCCGCCACAAGCAACGGCGCCAACAACGGATAAATAAGCGCAAGCAACAATGTGCGCCTATCGCGCATATGATCGCGTACTTCTTTTTTGAATATAGCCATCAGCCGGGCCATGCGTCCGTTTGTTTTGGATGCTTTGTTATAATCAGGCACGCTCATATTGCCCCACCCCGTTCTTTAGCTACCACACGAACAAAAACTTCTTCGATATCATCGGCGCCTGTTTGTTGGCGCAATTCATCCGGTGTGCCGGTGGCGATGGCCCGGCCATTTGCTATAATCACAAGGTCATCACACAGCGCCGCGACCTCGCTCATTATGTGGCTGGAAATAAGTATGCAGTGGCCGTTGTCGCGCATTTCTTTTATCAAATCCCTGACCGAGCGCGAGCTCATGACATCCAGCCCATTGGTGGGTTCGTCCAGTATCAGATTTTGTGGTCGATGAACCAAGGCCCGGCCGAGGGCAACTTTTAATTCCTGTCCCCGAGAAAAACCCTTGGCCCGGCGGTCGGCAAAATCTTCCATCCCTAGGCGTTTTATTAAATCGTTGATGTCGTCTTCCAGTGCGCTGCCACCGGCACCATGAAGCTGACCAAAATATCTGATATGTTCGCGCGCGGTTAGGCGGGGGTAAAGCCCGCGCACATCGGGCAACACGCCCAGTGCACGCTGGGCCTCCATCCGTTCCGAACCGACATCAATACCATCGACACTGGCGCTGCCGCTATCTGCCGTCAGCAGACCATAAACAATGCGAAAGGCGGTGGTTTTGCCCGCACCATTGGGGCCGATAAGCCCGGTCACCCTGCCATCGCGAGCATCTAAGGAAAGCCCCGACAGGGCATCTACCCTTGCCTGGCCGACGCCAAAGCTTTTTTTCAACGCCCGCATTTTAATCATGGCTTAGCCCTTGTCGGGTCGGGCAAGGGCAACAAAAGAAGTGCGCCAACAACAAGAAAAACAATAATGCTGGCCATTCCTGCGCGCTGGCTTTCAAATGTTACGCTGAGCCAACCAAGAAGCGCCGGGCCCATAAACGCCGTTGCCTTGCCCGATAGGGCGTAAAGGCCAAACATTTCCGCCTCCATTTTTTCCGGGACCAGATTAGCCATATATGTTCGGCTGGCAGCCTGCGCCGGGCCAACAAAAATACCCAAAGGCACCGCAAATATCCAAAACATGGTTTTGCCTTCAACAAACAAAAGCGCTGAACCCAAAACACACAACCCAGCAATCGCAATAAGCACCGTTTTTTTAGGGCCGATCCAGTCATCGACCCAGCCAAATGCGGCGGCACCGATTCCGGCGGTTACGTTAATCGCGATGCCGAACATAATAAGTTCGGAAAAATCCATCCCAAAGGTACCAACCGCATAAATACCGCCAAAGGCAAACAAGGTATTGATGCCATCGGTGTAAATCATTCTTGCCAATAGGTATTTGCCAACCGCGGCGTGCTGTCTAATATTTTTTAGTGTCTTATAAATCGTGCCCAAGCCACGGCGAACCGCATCGGCAAAACCAATTCCGCTGGATGGTTTATCGGGGGTGAATAAAAAAAGCGGCAATGAAAATAAAATCAACCATACAGATACCAGCAATGCGGTTGCCCTGATATTAAGGGCATCATCCTTGGGTATGCCAAACCACGGGGCATCGGTTTGCACAAACGCGACCAACGCCAACGCCAGACAAGACAACCCCCCGGCATAACCGAAACCCCATGCCCATCCGGAAATGCGGCCCATAATTTTTTTTGGTGCAAGCGATGGCAACATGGAATTGTAAAAAACCACGCCCATTTCAAATGCGAAGTTCGCCAGACCCACCATAACCAATGCATACAAGGCCCAACTGCTATCGGGTTCAACAAACCACAATAGCCCGGTGGCTATGGCACAAATATAGGTAAAGGCCAGCAGCCACGGTTTGCGCCGCCCGCCAAGGTCGGCCACCGCACCCAGCACCGGGCCCATAATTGCAACTGCAAATGCCGAGATGGCCATGGCCGCGCCCCAGTCGCCGGTTGCCGTTATCGGGTCGCTGGCCACCGCCTTGGTAAAGTATGCGGCAAAGACAAAGGTTATTATTACTGTCGGAAAAGCTGAGTTGGCCCAATCATACACTGCCCAGCTAATGCGTGCGCGTCGGAGTCCGCCCGTGCCATCGCTCATGCGCCGTCTTCCACCAATGCCCTTAATGACTGGGTTGCAACCGAAATCATTGCAATATCATTTATATCGTAGGCGCGAAGTTCGTTCAGCAATTGATCGGCCCGCTCAACCACACCTTGGTGCGCGGCGGTCCAGCCGGGTATTGCTTTTTTAGGATTGGTTTCGCCACGGGCTGAGCTCAACACGTTGCTGGTAATTTGTGCCTGCAACTGGAACAGGTCATCAATAAGCGCGCCCACCGCAAGCTTATGCCAATGGCTTTGGCTTTCCAGCCCTTCGCAGGCGGCACGCAAACGGCCAAGGCGGAACCTTGCGCCGACTTCGAAATACAGCCTGCCTACCTTGCTAACGGGCAGCTTGTGCTCTTGGCTAATGCGCACAATATCCGGCCCCGACGCAAGGTTGACCAACCCGGCAATTGCATGGGCCAGACCCTTGGGCACGCCTTCGTCCATATATTTTTCAGCCCGCTTCAATAAATCATCGCGATAGAAACTGGGGATTGTTTTTTCAAGACCCTTTGCCAGCGCCTTCATATCATCGGCAAGGGTAGAAACCTGCACACCGATGGAAGCAATATCAAGATTGCGCAACGCCCACGCGGTTGAACGATCAAGCAAGGCGTTTATATCTAGCATCATGGAAATCTGAACATGGGCCGAGACTTTGTTATCTAGTGCTTCAATTTTGTTCCATAGTTCGCGCACCGAAAAAATTTCGCGAACAATAATATAGGCAGACGCAATTTCAAACGGCTGCATCCCGGTTTTTTCCTGTAGCTGGGTTACG
>DAOWFT010000022.1 GCA_030637845.1 Thalassospiraceae bacterium | reverse complement strand
TGCACCAACAATTTGATGACAACCCCTACGTCGGTGATATCCGTGGCCGCGGTCTGTTTCAGGCAATTGAATTGGTTGCAGATCGCAAAACCAAGGAACCGTTTGATCCGGCTTTAAAATTACACTCCCGCATAAAAAACCACGCCATGAGCCAAAAGATGATGTGCTACCCCATGAGCGGTACCGCCGACGGCAAGCGAGGCGACCATGTTTTGCTTGCCCCGCCTTATATTGTGGATGAAGAACAAGTGGCGGAAATTGTCATCCGCCTTGGCCGGGCGGTGGACGCCGCCATTAAGGAAATATTGTAGCGGGGTGTTTCCGTCTTGCCTGGCTGGCCTACTTCGAAACCTTCGAAAGTTCATTGGTTATAAATTTATCCCACATATCGCCAAGGGTGCCGCTGGTTTCCATATCTTTTAAAACGGCAGTCAGTTTTGGTATCAGGGCTTCGTGTTTTTTGTGAAGAAGATGGTAAGCGGGCATTCTCGACAAAGGCGGATCAATTACCTTGACGTGTTCGGCGTCGGTTTCGGCTATGGCCATTTGCCCGAGAAATAAATTGAGAATTGCAATCTCGACCCGATTATTTTCAACTAATCCTACTGCCTCGGCTGAGGTTTTAACAATACGCATCGATTGACCTGCCAGTTTTTGCTCGACAAACTTAAAACCGCGAATGGTTGTCAGTGAACGCCCGTCAAGAGAATCCCAATCGGAAATATTGGATTTATAATCTTTATGAACAAAAGCGGATAATTCCGCATAGAACAAGGGAACGGGAACTTTTTTCAGGTTGGTGTATTGCTTTAACACTGTTTCTAACCGCACAGCATCACCATCCACCCTGCCATTATTTGCCTCTATGATTGAGCGCGCACCCGGATATGTTACGAATTCAACATTTATGTTTAGGCGGCCATAGGCTTCTGCCAAAACCAATTCCGCAAATCGGTTTGTTAGTGTTTCCTCGCGAGTTGCAATAACCATGGTTTCGGCGGCCAGAGAAGATCCTGACCACGAAAATCCAACAACCAACGCCGTTAATAAAAACCGTTTGAATAAGAATTTCATTATCAATTTTTCCCTAAATATTGGCACAAATCAAAAAATTATTGATCAACTAACGGCTGAAGGCTTTCATCTTCCAATGAAATTACACGTTCGGATGGGAAGCATATTGTAACCTTTGTCCCCTCTCCTAATTTACTCTCTATTTCCATGGTGCCCCCATGAAGCTCCACCAGACCCTTGGTCAGGGGTAGGCCCAATCCGGATCCATCGTGGGCGCGGGTGAGTGAGCTATCAACCTGTCCAAACTTGCCCAAGGCTTTTTTCAAGCCCTCTTCATCCATTCCAATTCCGTTATCGATCACGGTTATGATCATATTTTTTTCATTATCAATATGGGCGTCGCACGATACCGTACCATTTTCCGGGGTAAATTTAACCGCATTGGAAAGAATGTTTAGAAATATCTGTTTCAACCGAATGGGATCGGCCATAAGCAACGGAAGGTCTTCGGTTGTAATACCGCTAAGTGATATATGGCCTTCTTCTGTTTTGGGGTGAAGAATGCGAATTGAAGATTCGCTAATATCTGCAATATTTACCAGCTCCTCCCTCAGTTCCAGCTTGCCCGCCTCTACCGCTGATACATCCAGAATATCATTGATGATATGCAATAGGTGCTTGCCGGATGTGTGAATAATTTCTGCATACTCTTCGTATTGTTTATTGCCCAAGGGGCCGAAAATTGAACTAGTCATGGTTTCCGAAAAACCAATGATTGCATTCAGGGGGGTGCGTAATTCATGGCTCATGTTGGCCAGAAGATCGGTTTTGGCCTTACTCGCCACCTCGGCAAGATGCCTTGCGTCACGCATGGCCTTCTCGGCATTTTTTCGTTCGGTAATGTCTTCGTGCATAGCCACAAAATTAGTGACAATGCCATCTTCGTTGCGTACGGGGGTTATTAAAGCCGATGCCCAAAATACCTCGCCATTTTTGCGCCTGTCTTTTAGTTCGCCGCGCCACTCATTGCCGGACAAAATTGTGCTCCATAAATCCTTATAGACCTCCGGAGGAGTTTCACCAGATTTAATCATGTTTGGCTTGTTGCCTAATACTTCCTCGCTGGAATATCCCATCAGTTCTGTAAATTTGGGGTTCACATATTCAATAGTCCCGTCAATATCTGTAATAAATATAACGTTGGGGCTTTGCTCAACCGCACTTGAAAGCTTACGCCGCTGGCTTTCAATTTTTTTACGAACTACGATTTCCTCGGATAAGGATTTGGTTCTTTTTTTGACTTCCTCTTCGGTTTTCTCGTGAGAAAGGAATAATCGTTCCTGCATATTATTGATTGCATCGGTCAGGCGATCAACCTCATCGCGCTTACCGCCCAGAATACCGCGATCCAGATGCAGGGGTTTTTTTGGAACATCAAAATCAATGCCGCTTGCAAATTCCGTTAAGGCCTCCAAGCGTCGGGTGAACAAAAAATACACAACCGCAAACATAAACATCGCTACAAAAAATGTTTTTATGCCGTTAGACAGCAATATTATTCCCACGCGATCCAGTGTTCGGCTATAGACAGAGGATAATCCGGCAACGACTTCCAATTCACCAATTACAAGGCCTTGGCCGCGAAATTGGTAATTCAGTGCATAGGTTTTGCGAATGGCGTTGCCATTATCGTCCTGACCCACTTTTATAAGTTCTTGCCCGCTTTCGTCGCGTATGGCGGCAAAATCAAAATCGGGAAATTCCGTGATGCCATTAACCAGAAGGCTTAAGCGCCCACTATCGGCTTCCCAAACGTTTTCCGAAATACTGTCCAGATAACTGAGTTCTATCTGCTGAAAGCCGGAATTAATCGCCGAGATATCCCGGTCATATTCCAGCCACAACTGCACAGCCGAGACGACTATGGTAATCAAGGAGCTAAACGCAATTAGCACCTTGATTAGCTTCCATGCAATTGTGCTCTTACCCCACTTGGTTGCCATGTGCCCGACCACCCTAATTTCCAGATATTAGCGGTTTCAAGGCCTTATCAAATATGGCCTGGTAGGCCCCGTCGGCTTTCATGTCGCGAAGTGCTTGTGCCAGTTTCGGCGCTAAATGAGCATAATCTTTGTGTATGTACATAAACATATCAACCGATGCCAGCGGCGGTTCGTGCACGGTAACCTTTATGCCAGTTTCACCAGCCCGCTGCAGACCCTGCCAACGTTCATACAGCACAACATCAACGCGACCTTTGTCCAGCATGGCAAACATCTGGGCGGGATCTTTAACAACCTGCTTTTCCTGATTGGGGCTAAGGTTGCGCTCAAATATAACCCAGCCATTAATATGCGAAGCTATATATGGTTCTAGAGATTTCCAGTTATCGGTGGCCAGTTTCAGGTTTTTCGAATAGGCGACAAAGTCATTTTCAATTAACCGTTCTTCTACCCGCACCAGATTAGGGTATTTTTTATCTAACCCTTTAACGCGCATGGCAACGCCTTGGTCGATGCCTTCGTTGGCATTAATAAGCGCGCGTTTCGAGGCACTGTATATTTCCACCTGACCCTTAAGGCCGATGCGGCGAAACACTTCCGCCACCACCAGATCCTGAAAACCTGTGCGGTCTTTAGTGGCGTAGGGTGCGCCGGTGCTGGTGTTGAATATATAAACATCCGGGGTCGCCTGGGCTGGCGAAACGGTCGCCAACAAAGTCAGGATGGCCCATGTGGCCAGTGTAGCCCGTGCAAAAATAGAAGTAATTTTATATGTTTTCGTCGTCATAGGACTACTTATCCCTTTTGCCTTGTTTGTATTTTTCCTTATTAATGGCTATTGGAGCAAAAAACATGCCAAAAGCTGCCAAGGTCGAGTTAGGGCCGCAAAACACACATATGATTATGTTGCATGTTAAAAACAATGTCTAATATTTGCATTTTGCAAATACTCACAATCATACGTTGGCATCCGTTGGCATAGGTTGGCCCGCCTCATCTGCCCCCCCTTGCGCCAAACGGCGTGAACCGCCAACACGCGGATTTGAAGATTATCTGGAAATGTCGGCTTAAAGAATGTTAAGAATTACGGGCAGAGGGAGGGGCGATTCTATGCCCGTAGCAGTAGTATGAATAAACAAACACCCGCACCGCAATCGGAAACCGAGCGGTCGCACGAAGACATGAAAACCGTAGCACGCCGCCTTGCCAAGCATTGCGCCGCCTATAAAGGTGGCGACACCAAGCGTAGCGTCGTCCAGTTGCTCGTCACCGCCGTTCCATTTTTTGCCCTCATCGCCGCGATGCTGTTTGCGGTTGCGCACGAATACTGGTGGGGGCTGGTGCTGGTGTTGCCGGCCGGGGTTTTCTTGGTGCGAATGTTTATCATCCAACACGATTGCGGCCACGGTTCGTACTTTCGTTCGCGCTCCGTCAACGATTGGCTCGGCCGCGCCTTGAGCCTATTTACATTGACGCCTTATTCGTTCTGGCAGAAGGCCCACGCCATGCACCATGCGACCTCGGGCAATCTGGGAAAACGCGGCTTCGGTGATATCGACACCCTGACGGTGGCGGAATACAACGCCCTTACGCCCTTCAGGCGCTTTAGCTACCGGGTGTACCGCAATCCGCTGGTGCTGTTTGTTTTCGGCATGCCGTACCACTTCATCATCGGCCAGCGCATCCCGCTGGGCATGCCGTTCCCGTTTGCCAAGGTATGGCGCAGCGTGCTCTTGACCGATCTGGTTCTGGTTTTGCTCTATGGCCCGGTGATAGCACTGGTTGGCTTAAAAACATTTCTGATAGTATTCCTGCCCGCCGTTGCCGTGGCGGCGTGGATCGGTGGCTGGATGTTTTTCATCCAGCATCAATTCGCCGATACCCACTGGGCGGACGAGAAAGACTGGGATTTCCATTCCGCCGCCATCCTCGGCAGTTCTTACTATGTGTTGCCGCCCGTGTTGAGCTGGCTTACCGGCAACATCGGCATCCACCACATCCACCACCTGTGCGGCACTATTCCGTTCTACCGCCTGCAGGACTGCCTCGATGCCAGCCCCGAATTACAGGGGATGAGCAGGCTGACCATAACGCAAAGCCTGAAGTCCGTGCGCCTGGTTCTGTGGGACGAACATGCCGGCAGGCTGATCGGCTTTAGCGACCTGAAAGCGGCGTAAACCACCAACACACGGATTTTTTGGTTTATCCGCGCGGCAGCACCATACGAACGTCCAGCCCACCACCATCACGATTGATAAGCTCTACCTCACCGCCATGGGCCTGAGCGATGGTGCGAACGGCAGCCAGACCCAACCCGGCGCCTCCGGTTTCACGCGAGCGCGACCCCTCTACGCGCACAAACGGATCGAACACACGTTCCAGCATGTCTTGCGGGATACCGGGTCCATCATCGCGCACATTCAGGATAATGCTGTCATCTGTGGTCGAAAGCTCTACCTCAACCGTTTGCGCATAACGCATCGCATTGCCCAACAGGTTGTTCACCAAGCGCTTTAATCCTACGGGGCTTCCGCTGAACGGCAATTCTTCTGGCAAGATACAATGCACGCTGCCTTTTTCGCTTTGGGCACATTCACGCACCAAAGCGGCAAGGTCCAACGCCTCGGCGGGTTCGCCCATGACATCATCGCGTGCGAACCGCAAGGTGGTGGCGATCATCGCTTCCATTTCATCCAGATCGGCCAGCATTTTTTGACGTTGCTCTTTGTCATCGACAAACTCGGCGCGCAATTTCAGGCGCGTAATCGGTGTGCGCAGGTCGTGCGAAATAGCAGCCAGCATATGTGTGCGGCTACGGACAAACGTTTGCAATCGTAACTGCATCAAATTGAAGGCCTTGGCCGCGAGCCGGACCTCACGCGGTCCGGTTTCGGCCAGGGGTTTGGCGTTAAAATCCATGCCTAGGCGTTCGGCGGCACGGGCAAACAAATGCAACGGCTGGATTGCGCGGCGCACCGCCCAAATACTAACGGTCACAACAATCAAAAGACCCGGTACCGCCAGCCAGAAAAATTGCGATCCCCAAAATGCGGGCATCGGTGTTGGCGGCGTGGCAACGCTCAGCCATTCACCGTCTCTAAGGCGCATTGAAATCACCATGGCACTGCGTGGGAAATCATCTTGGCCGTGCATCATGCGCCCCATGCCCAGAGGTTGGTGCATGGGGGATGGCAACATTGGGCGCCGCGCGGCCAATTCGCCTATACCGATCCGCAAGTTTTTTTCCGCTATTGGGCCAAGCTCGCTTTCTAGGGCATCGCGAATTAAACGTCCCTGCCATTGGAGACGATTATCCGCCAGCGGACTGTCCGCCGACAAGGTTATGCGAAAGCCTGCCCCCTGATAGCTATCAAGCGCATCCAAGCGCGCGCCAGCGGGCATTTCTTCCATCTCTTGAACCACACCCGCGATACGCGTTACCACATGCCACCCGCCGATACTGGTGAGCAGGGCTTGGCGTTCCCAATACAGTTGGCCGAACAAGATACCCGAAACCAGGGCAATGCCCGCAAGCATTACCGCCAAAGTGCGCCCCATGATGGTGACGGGCCATAACTTCATGACGTCCCCCCATCGGCGGAACCACCAGAAACTGTAACCTTGGGGGTGAACATGTAGCCGCCGCCACGCACGGTTTTGATCAGCGTCGGCGTTTTGGGATCCGGCTCGATTTTTCTGCGCAGGCGGCTCACCTGCACGTCAATGGCGCGGTCAAACGGTTGGGTGTCGCGTCCGCGCGCCAAATCCAACAGCTGATCGCGATTAAGTACCCGACCGGGGTGGGTAATAAATGCCTGAAGCAATTCGAACTCGCCACCGCTCAGCGTTACGGGGGTTCCGGCGGGGTCGGTCAGTTCGCGGGCACCAATGTTAAAAGACCAGCCCAGAAAATGCACGGCTTCCGCTCCGTCAATCACCCCGCCCGCGGCCACGGGCCCGTCTTCGAAACGACGTAATACCGCCTTGATGCGGGCCAGCAACTCGCGTGAATTGAACGGCTTGGGCATATAGTCATCCGCGCCCATTTCCAGCCCGATGATACGGTCTGTATCCTCGCCCATGGCGGTGAGCAGGATAATCGGTACCCGGTTTTTTCCTGCACGCAGGTTGCGGGTTAATGTCAGGCCGTCTTCGCCCGGCATCATGATATCGAGGACAATCAGATCAATGGCACCATCTTTAAGGTGCGTGTGCATTTCCCGGCCATCCGCGGCGGTGCTGACGCGCAGGCCGTGCTTGACCAGAAACCGTGCCAGAAGATCGCGAATTTCGCGGTCATCATCAACGACAAGTATATGTGGTGTGCGTTCCATGGATAAATAATAACGCCTTCTTTTCCAGCCGGTTAGGAAAACCTTGTAACCGAATGTAACAGGCCCGGTGCCTGAAATGAACGGTTACGTTTTACCCTGTTTCCAGAAACACGCCAGTAACACCCGGATGTTGAAATTGGTTTTATCAGAACGGGGCAAGCACCCCGGCGAAACCTAACCTTTTGATAGGAGATACATCATGAAGCGCAACAACATCATTCTCACCGTCGCCGCTGTGAGCCTCAGTGCACTGGTCGCTACCGCCGCTCTGGCGCACGGTCCCGGCGGTGGTCAGGGTCAGGGTCAGAGTCAGGGTCAGGGCAAAGGCGCGGGCCAGGGTTACATGCAAAACCACGAAGATGGCCAGGGTTACATGCAGGGTCATATGCGGGGTCATATGCAGGGCCAAGGTCAGGGCCAAGGCATGG
>DAOWFT010000183.1 GCA_030637845.1 Thalassospiraceae bacterium | reverse complement strand
CCATTATGCGGCCACGACCAATTTCAAGGACCGTTCCCGCAGCCGGAAGTTCAACCCCGACACCTTCGCCACGGGGATACCTGAAAGCTATGGGCCCTTCGTCAAACGCGCTCGCGGTTGCGGTCATGTGTTTAAGTTCGGCCTCATCAGCCGGGGCCATTACCACAATGCCCGGAACGCAGCCAAGATAGGCCAAATCAAAAGACCCGTGATGGGTCGCGCCATCGGCACCGACAAGGCCGCCACGATCGAGGGCAAAACGAACCGGAAGCTTTTGAATGGCTACATCATGAATAACCTGATCATATGCGCGCTGTAAAAATGTCGAATAGATTGCGCAAAATGGTTTTATTCCTTCGACGGCCAGCCCGGCGGCAAAGGTAACCGCGTGCTGTTCAGCAATTCCCACATCAAAAAAACGCTCAGGATATTTTTCAGCAAATTCATCCAATCCGGTTCCCGTCGGCATGGCCGCGGTAATGGCGACTATTTTTTCATCCACCCCGCCAAGACGAACCATTTCATCGGAAAAAACCGATGTGTAGCTAGGGGCGTTTGATTTCGCCCTTACCGGCGCCCCGGTAACAACATCAAACTTGCCAACTCCGTGGTATTTATCCGGGGCATCTTCGGCCGGGGCATAGCCATGGCCTTTTTGCGTAACAACATGAACAAGAACCGGGCCCATGCCGTCGTCATCGCGCACGTTTTTCAAAACCGGCAACAGGTGGTCAAGATTGTGCCCATCAATGGGGCCGACATAGTAAATCCCCATTTCTTCAAACAAGGTGCCGCCGGTAACAAGGCCACGGGCGTACTCTTCGGCCCGTCTTGCTGCCTCTTCCAACCTGCGCGGCAACTTCTCGGAAAGCTGTTTGGCCAAATCACGGGCGTGGCGATAAGGCTTGGATGAAATAAGCCTTGAAAGATATGCGCTCATTGCCCCCACTGGTGGGGCGATGGACATATCATTGTCATTAAGAATGATGATAAGACGAGAATCTTGCGAACCGGCATGGTTCATTGCTTCGTAAACCATGCCTGCGCTCATGGCGCCATCGCCGATTACGGCAATAACGTTGCCGGAGCCGCCTTCCATGTCACGGGCAACCGCCATACCCAGTCCAGCCGAGATGGATGTTGAGCTATGCCCGGCACCAAATGGATCAAACTCGCTTTCGGATCTGTTGGTAAAGCCTGAAATGCCCCCACCCTGACGCAGGGTGCGCATTTTTTCGCGTCTGCCGGTTAGTATTTTATGGGGATAACACTGATGGCCCACATCCCAGATAAGTTTGTCACCCGGGGTATCAAATA
Organism: Thalassospiraceae bacterium; assembly: GCA_030637845.1. Lineage (GTDB taxonomy): Bacteria > Pseudomonadota > Alphaproteobacteria > Rhodospirillales > Magnetovibrionaceae > DAOVVL01. Next base: position 1,777 of record DAOWFT010000183.1, on the reverse strand, counting down.
CATGATGCAGGGCGGCTGTTAATTCGACAACACCCAATGATGCCCCAAGATGACCACCGGTTATGGAGGTGGTGCGAATGGTCTCAGAACGCAGTTCATCGGCCAGCAGCCTGATATGCTCCACGTCCATGGAGCGAATATCTTGCGGGCCGGAAATTGAATCCAGAATGGGGGTGCTGTCCACCGTTTTAGTCATTTATTGCCTCTTAAATACCAATAATTAAAATGGGTTTTAGACCCCAATTGGGCTCAGGACAACCGCTCAACCACAAAATTGGCTAGACCACGTAAAGGGTCGGCCTTTTTCTCATATATTGCAAGATGTTCTACCGCTTGCGCCGAAAGCGCCTTGGCCTGTTCGCGGGCGCCATCGGCACCCATCATGGTTACAAAGGTGGCCTTGCCCTGGGCTTGGTCCTTGCCGGTTTTTTTGCCCACGGTTATCTCGTCCCCTTCGTAATCAAGCAAATCGTCTGCAATTTGAAAGGCCAGCCCAAGGTCGTGGGCATATCCATGCAACATTTGACGGGCATGGTCCGAGGCCTTGCCAAGGATACATCCGGCAAGGCACGACACATCTATTAGCGCGCCCGTTTTCATCCGTTGCAGGCGGGCGACCTCGCTAATATCGAAATCATGATTGTGGGCGACAAGGTCAAGCATTTGCCCGCCGACCATCCCCTTTGATCCAACCGCTTTGGCCAGCACTTCAACCAGTTCTATTCGGACCGAAGCATCCTGATGGGTTTTATCGCTGGCGATTATTTCAAACGCCAATGCCTGTAGCGCGTCGCCCGCTAGTATGGCGGTGGCCTCGTCATATTTTATATGGGATGTTTCACGTCCACGGCGAAGGTCATCATCGTCCATTGCCGGAAGGTCATCATGTATCAAAGAATAACAATGCACCATCTCTATGGCGGCGGCGGCGCGTTCGGCGCTTTCGCTATCCACGCCAAACAGGGCTGCGGTATTTAATGTAAGAAACGGTCTAATGCGCTTACCACCGCCAAGGGTTGAATACCTGACCGCTTCCATCAGGCGGCCTTCTGGCTCGTTGGTTTGTGGCAGCAATTTTTCCAGCACCGCATCGACCCGCATTGCAGTTTTTTTCAACTGGGCCTGAAATGCGTCTGTCTCGGTTTGTGATTTACCTGATTTTGACACCCTTAATCGAACTCCGCTGGCTCAGCACTGGGTTTCCCGCCGGAACCCGGAACAATTTTTTCTATTCTTGCTTCTGCTTCTTTGAGTTTTTGCTCGCAGTGTCGCTTAAGATGGGTTCCGCGCTCAAACGCCTTGATGGCACTTTCAAGCTCACCTGAGCCGTCTTCGAGATCACGCACTATATCTTCCAGTTCTGCCAACGATTCCTCAAAACTCAGGGCCTTGATATCGGCTGGTATTTCTTCGTTTTGTTTCTTTGCCTTGGCCATTTTTGGATGTTCCCTGTATGTGTTTCGCACGTAAATCTAAGGCTATTGCGGTTTATAAAGCAAGGCTCACCGCCATATCCAATTGAAAGACCGTGGGTTTAGCCCTAAAGTCCCTTTTAACCAACAAAAAAGAGGCTTTCAATGAGATCTGGGCAATCTGGTTTTTTTAACCCCCGTGCAAAATACACTTTAATCGCGCTGGCGCTTATTGCCTTTACCGGGACGAGTGCATCTGCCCAAGAAAAAAACCAAGAAAAGAACAAGGGTGAAAAACGCGGTTACGTCGTAAGCATTAACGAAGTTCGCGTGGAAACCGCACGCCAGAGCGTTCCCATAATTGG
>DAOWFT010000059.1 GCA_030637845.1 Thalassospiraceae bacterium | reverse complement strand
GAAATCGTATTGCCCGGATTTACCCATCTGCAATCGGCGCAACCCATTAGCCTTGGCCATTATTTGCTATCCTATGTTGAAATGCTTGGCCGGGATCGTTCGCGGGCGCACGATTGCCGGGTTAGACTTAATGAATGCCCATTGGGCTCAGCGGCACTTGCCGGAACGTCGTTTCCCATTGATCGGGATATGACAGCGGCTGAGTTGGGCTTCGACAGGCCAACGGCAAATTCCCTCGACAGTGTTTCCGATCGGGATTTTGTTATGGAATATCTTTCGGTTGTTTCCATAACCGCGGTTCACCTTTCCAGGATGGCCGAAGAAATAGTCATCTGGACGTCCGAGCCATTTGGTTTCATGCGGCTGTCCGATGATTTTTCCACCGGCAGTTCAATAATGCCGCAAAAACGCAACCCTGATGCGGCCGAACTTATCCGGGGCAAGTCGGGCCGGATATTTGGCGCCCTTATGGGAATGCTTAGCGTCATGAAAGGCCTGCCGCTTGCCTATGGCAAAGATATGCAAGAAGACAAAGAACCGGTGTTTGATGCAACCGATACCATCGAGCTTTCCCTCGCTGCCATGGCCGGCATGTTTGCGGGCGCCACCTTTAATGCCCTGCGGATGAAAGAGGTTGCGACCAAAGGTTTCACCACCGCAACTGATTTGGCCGATTGGCTGGTAAAGGAGCTTGACCTTCCGTTTCGTGATGCCCACCACGCAACCGGCGCGCTGGTAAAAATTGCCGAAGAAAAAGGCGTTGGCCTCGAAGACCTGAGCATCGATGATATGCAAAGCGTTAACCCCGACATAAATAAATCGGTGTTTGATGTTTTGGGCGTTGAAAATTCGACAAAAAGCCGCACCAGCTTTGGCGGTACCGCGCCCGCGAATGTGTTGGAGCAGTGCAAGGCGGCTAAAAAGAAATATTTGTAAGGTTCTTTAAATGCATATTTTGACGCACAAAACTATCAAATTTGGCCAATTTGGCCAAATTGGCCTGGTCATTGCGTTGGCAGCAGCGCTGGCTATGCCATTAAGCGCGTGCGGCAGAAAGGGTGCGCCGGAAACGCCGCCCGGATCAACCTATCCGCAAAATTATCCCGGATACTAGTTGCTAAAGAGAATAAAAAATGAACCACTTTGAATATAAAAACGGCCATTTGACCGCCGAGGATGTAAGGCTTGGCGATATAGCGGCTGAAATTGGCACGCCTTTTTACGCCTATTCAACCGCAACCCTGTCGCGCCATTACCAGATATTTGCCGATGCCCTTCGCGGCATGAACGCACTTGTTTGTTTTGCGGTAAAAGCCAATTCAAACATTGCGGTAATACGCTCACTGGCCCGCCTTGGTGCCGGTGCCGATGTGGTTTCCGGTGGGGAACTGACGCGGGCATTAAAAGCCGGAGTCCCCGCAGCAAAAATCATTTTTTCCGGTGTTGGAAAAACCGACGAAGAATTATCTCTGGCGCTTAGCATAGGCATCAAGCAGATAAATGTTGAATCGGTTCCTGAATTGGAGGCCATAAGCCGCATTGCATCCGCAAACGGGGTGGTGGCGCCGGTGGCGCTCAGGATAAATCCCGATATTGATGCCGGAACCCATGCCAAAATAACCACCGGCACGCTTGAAAATAAATTCGGAATTGAATGGACCCTTGCCCACGAGGTTTATTCCCGTGCCAGCCAGATGCCGGGCATCGAGGTAAAGGGCCTTGCCGTGCATATTGGCTCACAGCTTCATGACCTGGAACCATTTCGCAAGGCCTATGAACGCATGGGCGATTTGGTCGCGATGATATTGAAAGACGGGCTAAACATTGAAACGCTGGATCTCGGCGGCGGTTTTGGCATTCCCTACGGCGATGAAACGGCCCCGGTGCCGAACGTGGAAGAGTACGCCCAGATTGTGCGTGAAACATTAGGCAATCTTGGGCCGGGGCTTGATATTGAATATATTTTCGAACCCGGCCGTATGATTGCCGGCAATGCCGGCGTCTTGGTTAGCAGTGTTATTTATGTAAAAGAAGGCGCAACCCGCAATTTTGTTATTGTTGATGCGGCTATGAACGATCTTATTCGCCCGACGCTTTATGGCGCCTATCACGAAATTGTTCCGGTTGATGAACCCGGCGAAGGCGTTGATGTAATCGAGGCAGATGTTGTCGGGCCTATCTGTGAAACCGGCGATATATTTGCCAAAGCAAAATCCATGCCCCGGCCCCGGCCCGGTGATTTATTGGCCGTTCGCACGGCTGGTGCCTATGGCGCGGTGCAGTCGTCCACATACAATACCCGCCCGTTGGTGGCAGAGGTTTTGGTTAATGGGGATAAATTTCACGTTATTCGTCCGCGCCTTGGGGTCGAGGAAATAATCTCGCGCGAATCAATTGCCCCGTGGCAATTAACGGACTGAATTCAAATATTATTTATCGTTGGGATCGACGAAGGTAACTTCCATCTCGCGCGCAGTTGCCGGCGGGTTTTCAAACTCCGCTTTGAACGTGATGCTGTCTGCGGCAGGCAATATTGAATTTTCCGGATAGACGATAATCGTCATCAATTGTTTCTTTAGCGGGTTTAGCAACGAAACCCTGATGGGCGGAATCTCACGATCAAGATCGGTAATGTTGGTTACCTTGCCTTCGATAATCATAAACGATGATCCATCGCGGGTTTCACGCCGGGCGGTGTAATCACGTATGGCCAGACCTTCGCCGGGGATCGTTACATCAAGCCCGGTCATTGCGTAAAGGTCACGCGCACCCGGCCACATTCCGATAATCACCTCGCGACCGACAAACAAGCTACCAACCAGAACCAGAAATGAAACGGCGGCGGCTATGGCAATAATTTTTAATTTTCCACCGCTGCCATCTTCGTCATCGTCTTCGGTTTCATGGGCCGGTCCGCTAAGCCCCTCGGGGATGGGTTCTGGGTCCATCAGGTCGTCAAGCGACACCGGAACATCGGCCTCGGTTTCACCGCTGCCATCGGCAACCATTGATGCGGGGGCCGCGGTTTCATTGTCTTCGCCAAACAGCGAATCCAGGTCGTCCTGTGAAAGGGCGGGTCCTGCGTCTGCTTCGGGCTCGGGTTCGGGCTCTGGTTCCGGCTCGGGTTCGGGTTCGGGTTCGGGCTCTGGTTCGGGCTCCGGCTCGGGAGCTGGTTCCGGTTCAGGAATTGGTTCGGGCTCGGGCGGTGGTGGTGGAGGCGGTGCTGCTGCTGCGGCAGGCGCTGCGGCCTGAACCCCGGATGTCTCATGGACAACGTGCAGCACGGTTGTTTGCCACTGGTGGCTGCATTTTGCGCAACGCATCATGGTGCCCGTTGGCTTTATGGCCTCAGGAGGGATGTCGTAGTGCGTTCCGCAATTTGGGCAATTTATTATCATTTAATAACCGGGCTGTAACTTATTGTAACTTGAGGGTGCACGCTTTTTACCTTGAACTTATTGCATTTATAAGCTGTCACCTGCCCCAAGGCAAGCAAGGCCAAGTAAGCAAAGGCAATTATATTTAAAGACCCATTGTCTGGGCCTAGACTTTGGCCTTTGCCCCGTGCCATCGTAGCAACGAGCGAGCGGTATTTTATCTTGATAAAATGCTTAATATAACGATTCCAGTAACAAACCTGTGAACGAAAGGGGCCAAAAGTGAACTTTGATCCCACCATTCCCATAGCGAGATTCGAAAATGTCGGCCTGCGCTACGGTCTTGGGCCCGAGGTTTTGCAGGATGTAAAGCTCGAGCTGCAACCGGGGTCGTATCATTTTCTGGTCGGCCCATCGGGGGCGGGTAAATCATCATTGTTGAAACTGCTTTATCTTGCCCATCGCCCATCGCGTGGGCTGGTGCATCTGTTTGGTATGGACGTTGCGACCACGCCCAGAGACGAACTACCGGCACTGCGCCGTTCAATAGGTGTGGTGTTTCAGGATTATCGCCTGCTTGATCATCTTTCGACCTTTGACAACGTAGCGCTACCGCTCAGGGTTGCCCGGGTCAAGGAAGACGAGGTTCAGCGCCACGTTGTTGAATTGTTGGCCTGGGTTGGTCTTGAAAATCATATGCACGCCCGTCCACCAACTCTTTCCGGCGGGCAAAAACAACGTGCATCCATTGCCCGCGCGGTAATCGCCAGACCGCGACTTTTGCTCGCCGATGAACCCACCGGTAATGTGGACGATCGGATGGGCTTCAGATTAATGCACTTGATTGAAGAGCTAAACAAACTTGGAACCACAATTGTTGTTGCCACCCATAACGAAAAAATTGTTGAGCGTCTGGGCCATCCGGTAATCGGCATTAACGATGGCCGCATAAACGTTACCCCCGGCTCCGGGCCTACATATTAAATGGCATATTGAATAGGATTTAATCGTGTCCATGTTTCGCCGCAGAACAGATCTTCCGCTTGACCGTGATGCGCTAAGCCGCTTTTTGCCGTGGCTGATTGCGTTCATGGTGTATCTTGCGGCGATGGCGCAGGCGGGAATGCTGGGCCTCGATTCAATGTCTCAGCGATGGAGCAAGGACATAGGCACGTCATTGACCGTTCAGGTGCCGCCGGTATCGGGCTTGGACAAGGCGGCCAAAGAAAAAAGTATTCGCAGGCTACAGGACACCCTTAATTTGCTTTCCGAAACGAAGGGCATAATAAGGTCAAGCGTAATCCCTGAAAGTCGCGTACTGCAATTGTTAGAGCCGTGGCTGGGCGCAGGTATCGCAGGTGATGTCCCGCTTCCGGTATTGATAGATGTTGAAACCAACCCCGCCAACAAGCCCGATATCCGCGTCCTCAAACAAAAACTGAGCGCCGCCGTGCCCGGCATCGTGGTTGATGACCATGGCGTGTGGCTGGCCAGATTGGTGCAGTTGATACGCACCATGGAGGGCTTTGCCGCCTTGGTGTTGGTGCTTATTTTGGCATCTGCGGCGGCTACTATTGTATTTACCACCAGAACCGGTCTGGCCGTACACCGTGAAGCAATCGAGGTTCTGCATTTTACCGGGGCCCATGATAGCTACATAGCCGATCAGTTCGCATGGCGGGCAATGGCCCTTGGTTTCAAGGGCGGTATAATCGGGCTTGGTCTTGCGCTGCCAACACTGTTGGCATTGGGGCTTGTCGCCGGGCGGATTGAGCAGGGGCTTTTGCCGGAAATATCCCTTGGTGGTGTTGGCTGGATTTCATTGTTGGTGCTGCCGTTTGCATCTGCCCTGCTTGCATGGTGGACGGCCCGGGCAACGGTAATGCGTAATCTTGCGGGGATGCTGTGATGGCGAAATATTCAATATATCATCGCGGTTCCAGCAGGGCAGTTAAGACACTGTTTTTTTTAATTGGTTTTTCGGTAACTTTTTGGGCGGGCGGATTGTATATGTATGCCACGTCTATTCCGGTTGCGGTTGAAGACACAACCAGCAAAACCGATGCCATAGCGGTTCTTACCGGGGGCAGGGGGCGATTGGATCAGGGCATTGCATTGTTGTCGGACGGCCTTGCCAGCAAAATGTTTGTTTCCGGTGTTTACAAAGGGGTCGATGTATCAACCCTGTTGAAGTTATCCCAGCAAAACCCACAAGAGCTTTCTTGTTGCATCGGTATCGGCCATGCAGAAGACACCATCGATAATGCACGAGAAACTTATGCTTGGGCCAGCGATAACAAAGTTAAAAGCATCAGGTTGGTAACCTCGGCCTATCATATGCCCCGCGCCATGCTTGAATTTAACAACACCATGAAGAAAATAAAAATTATTCCGCATCCGGTATTTTCTGATTTTGTAAAACAGGAAAAATGGTGGATATGGCCCGGTACTACTGATTTGATAGTGTCTGAATACAACAAGTTTATTTTAGCGTGGCTAAGGCATTTATTTCGCAAGGTGCTTATGGTTCCACCAAGAATAAAAAGTTAAGTGTAGAAGGTTAAAAAAACCAACATGATTGCCTTGCGCTCACTTATTTATAATTTTCTGTTTTTTGCTACCTGCATAGTTTTTGCAATTGGCTTAACACCGTTGATTATTTTTCCCCGAAATTTCATGCAAAGCGCACTAAGGGCATGGACCAGCGTATTGCTTTGGCAGTTGCGCGTGGTTACGGGACTGAAGCACAAGGTTGTCGGTCTGGAAAATATTCCTGACGGCCCGGCTATATTTGCCGGCAAACATCAGTCGGCATGGGATACCGGTATTTTTCATCAATACATTGATGATGCGGTTTTTGTACTTAAACAAGAACTGGTGATGATACCTTTTTTTGGCTGGGTAATTTCCCGTGCCGGTGCAATTCCCATTGATCGTAAGGGCGGGGCCAAGGCGCTAAAGGGAATGATAAAAGATGTGGGCAATGCATTGTCGCTGGGGCGCAGTATAATAATTTTTCCCGAAGGAACCAGAACCGCCCCCGGTGCCAACAAACCCTACAACCCGGGGATTGCGGCAATTTATAAAAGCGCAAACGTTCCGGTGGTTCCGGTGGCGCTTAATTCCGGACTTTTCTGGCAGCGGCGCAGTTTTTTAAAGCGTCCAGGAACAATCACCATTGAATTTATAAAACCCATCCCTCCGGGGTTGGACAGAAAAGAATTCATGAGCCGGCTTCAGTCAGAAATCGAAGGGGCTTGTTTGCGCCTTGCCGATGAGGGTCGGGCGGAAAACCCCCACGCGCTGCCTTCACCGCCGCAATAATCACCCCCTAAATCCCCCTGTGTATAACCCTGTGCACATCCCTATGGATAACTATCATTGTGGATATCTGTCCTGTGGGACATGGGGAAAACTCCTTGAAAATAAGGAAAAATGTTGCCTCTCTGGGCTTCCGGCCATCCGCTCGCAGGCGCGGGCTATGGATAAGGTGGTGGAAACATAACAGGAACATTTCTTGCTTGTAGCCCCTTGGTGGGACTAAAATGCTTAACGCGAGCCAATTTTCAGAAAAAAGAACAAAAACCCCATGTCGAATACATCTCAGCAGTCATCAATTTCCCAGCACATCTGGGATATGAAATATCGCCTGAAATCACCGGACGGCGATGCAATAGATAAAACCGTTGATGATACCTGGGCTCGCGTCGCAAACGCCATTGCCGAAACTGAGCTCGACCCACAAAAATGGGAAGCTGAATTTTATGAAGCGTTGAAGGATTTCAAATTCCTGCCGGCCGGCCGCATCATGGCTGGTGCCGGGGCCAAGCGTAAGGTGACGCTGTTTAACTGTTTCGTCATGGGCGAAATCCCCGATTCCATGGAGGGAATTTTTGATTCCTTAAAAGAAGCCGCCCTTACCATGCAGCAGGGCGGTGGCATTGGTTATGATTTTTCCACCCTCAGGCCCAAGGGCGCGCTGGTTAAAAAAATAGGCGCCGATGCCTCGGGCCCGCTTTCGTTTATGGATGTGTGGGATTCCATGTGCCGCACAATAATGAGCGCGGGATCGCGGCGTGGTGCGATGATGGGCGTGTTGAGGTGCGATCATCCGGATATTGAGACGTTTATCGAAGCAAAACAAGAACCGGGTCGTCTGCGTATGTTCAACCTTTCGGTTCTGGTGAGCGACCCGTTCATGGATGCGGTCAAGGCAGGTGACAATTGGGATCTTGTTTATGATGGCGCTGTTTTTAAATCTGTTCCCGCGCGCGAGCTGTGGGATAAAATCATGCGTGCAACTTATGCCTATGCCGAACCCGGCGTAATATTCATTGACCGCATAAACCGGCTGAATAATTTAAATTACTGCGAAACAATATCGGCGACCAACCCCTGTGGCGAACAGCCATTGCCGCCCTATGGGGCCTGTCTTTTGGGTTCGATAAATCTGGCGCGTATGGTTGAAAACCCGTTTGCTGACGATGGGGCCATCAATACCGATGCGCTGGCCAAGCTTGTAGGCACATCCGTGCGCATGATGGACAACGTAATTGATGTTTCAAACTTTCCCTTGGTTGAACAAGAAAATGAAGCCAAGGCAAAGCGCCGCATTGGGCTTGGCATTACCGGGCTGGGCGATGCACTTATTATGGTGGGCGCGCGTTATGGTTCGGCCCGGGCGGTAGAACTAACCAAAACATGGATGGCTACCATCGAGCGCGCTGCCTACATGGCATCGACTGAGCTGGCGGCTGAAAAAGGTGCATTCCCGCTTTATGATGCAGACCTTTACCTAAATGGTGAAATGATAAAACGCCTTGATGCGGATGTGCAGGCGGAAATTAAAAAACACGGCATTCGCAACGCCCTTATTACCTCCATCGCGCCAACCGGAACCATTTCCATTTTTGCCGATAACGTATCCAGCGGGCTGGAGCCGGTGTTTAGTTTCAAATACACCCGTTACGTTATGCAACCAGACGGCAGCCGCAAGGAAGAAGACGTTACCGATTATGCTTACCGTCTTTACAAAAAAATTAAAGGCGAAGACGCTAAATTAACAGACGCGTTTGTTGATGTTCAGCACCTTAGCCCCAGCGACCATCTGGTAATGCAGGCCGCGGTACAAAAATACGTCGATAGCTCCATTTCCAAAACCATCAACGTGCCCGAAGAAATACCGTTTGATGATTTCAAGGATATTTATATGGAGGCTTATGACCTTGGCCTGAAAGGCTGCACCACTTATCGCCCCAACGATGTGACCGGGGCGGTGTTGGAACGCAAAGAAGAAAAAACCAAGTCTGCCCCTGAGCAGCAGACGCTGCCGTTTGATAAACCAATTGCCACGGCTCCGCGCAAGGATGAAAACGCCCCGTCTAATATCCATCATTTGACCGAAATTCTAGAACGTCCGGGTGGGCTTAAGGGTCATACCTATAAATTGCGCTGGCCGGAAAGCGAGCACGCGCTTTACATAACCCTAAACGACATAATTGATGATAATGGTCGTGAGCGTCCGTTTGAAATATTTATCAATTCAAAAGATGTCGAACATTTTGCCTGGATAGTGGCCCTTACCCGCATGATTTCGGCGGTGTTTAGGCGTGGCGGCGATATTTCGTTCGTGGTCGAAGAATTAAAAGCGGTGTTTGACCCGCGTGGCGGTCACTGGATGGGCGGTAAATATGTCCCATCATTGTTGGCGGCCATCGGCGGCGTTATTGAACAGCATCTTACCAGCATAAAATTTCTTAAAGGGGATGGGCATTTTGCCCCTGAAACAGAGCCGGAAGCAAAAGTGGTCAACATGAGCCCGCAGACAGGCGTTGATGATGGGCAAGCACCCGCACACATGGGCAAAACTTGTCCCAAATGCGCCCAGCCGACACTAATAAGACAAGAAGGATGCGATACGTGTTTGAGTTGCGGCTATTCCAAGTGCGGGTAAACGCCGGTTAAAAGTTTTTGCCTAAAGATTTTTTGCCAAATCCAGAATTCGGTGAAGTTCGGT
>DAOWFT010000027.1 GCA_030637845.1 Thalassospiraceae bacterium | reverse complement strand
GGCGATCGCCAATAATAAGTTCACGCTGGCCACGACCAATGGGGATAAGGCTATCAATAGCTTTAAGTCCGGTCTGCATGGGCTCGTGTACAGATTTACGCGGGATAATGCCCGGGGCTTTTACCTCAACCCGGGAACGCTTGGTTCCTTCGAGTGGGCCCTTGCCGTCAATTGGGTTGCCAAGACCGTCAACCACTCGACCGAGAAGGGAGGGTCCGGTTGGCACATCAACAATCGCGCCGGTACGCTTTACGGTGTCGCCTTCTTTGATGGTTTTATCTTCACCGAAGATAACCACACCAACGTTGTCGGCTTCGAGGTTAAGGGCCATGCCCTTAATGCCACCGGGAAATTCAACCATTTCACCGGCCTGCACGTTATCAAGCCCATAAACACGGGCGATACCGTCACCAACTGAAAGCACCTGGCCGACCTCGGCTACCTCTGCCTCGGTGCCAAAATTAGCAATTTGTTCTTTAAGAATTGCGGAAATTTCCGCAGCCCGGATATCCATTAGCCAACGCCTTTCATGGAGAGGTGTAATTGTTGCAACTTGGTTTTAAGTGAGGAATCAACCATACGTGATCCTACTTTTACGATCATTCCACCGAGCAGGGTTTCATCAACCTTTGCTTCGACGGCAACTTTTGTTCCAATGGCTTTTTTCAGCACATCGGAAACTTCCTTGAGTTGGGCTTCATCCAGCTTTTGGGCGGAAACAACTTGAGCCGTGGCTTCGCCGCGACGATGGGAAAGCTCATCAAGATAAGCCTTTATAATGCTTGAAAGCACTGCCATGCGCCTGTTTTGGGCGGTGGTGCCAACAAAACGCTGGGTCAGATCATCCATCCCGGCCTTTTTGCAAATGGCCAACATGCCGTCGGCTTGCTGGGCACGGGAAAGCACCGGCGATGAAATAAGCCGTGATAGATCGTCGCTTTCTGAAATCATCACATCCAGCGAGCGCAAATCATCGGCAACCTTGTCCAGTTTTTTACTCTGTTCGGCTAGCGCATAAAGTGCTGCCGCATAGCGACCTGCGAGGCCGGTTGCACCTGTTGTTTCGGATGGCACGCTTGGAGAATCCCTGCCCTGAATAAAATTTTTAAAACTAATGATTATGCGAAAAACCATGCCATAGATGGCTGGTCTCCCGCACGAAACGGCTGTTTTCTAACATAGGCCCCTAGGGCATGCAAGACTGCTCTTGGGTTGTGACTGTGGTTTTTAAATACTCATTTTTGCTAATGTTTCCGCCGGTTTTAGGCAGACCCGATCCATGGCCATATCTGACCGTCGAGATTCCCTCTCTGGACCATATGATTCAATGACTTAGCCGGAACAGTATAAACGAATTTGTTACATGAAACCCTGTGGATCGATATCGACCTGAACCCGGGCGCCCATTTCTTTTTTATGCCCCCCCCTATAAGCCCCACTATTACCCCCACTATTACCTATGGCCCCCAGCCTCATCCCGGCGCGGGCTAGCCATTCACCGACCAGCGGCTGGGGGGCTATGGATGTTTCAAGCTTCATTAACAAACGCCTGCGATGTTTGCCCCGCAGCAACGAAAGCGGTGCCGGGGCCGGGCCCAGAACCTGAACGCCCTCCATATTTGGGGCAGTCCGGCCAAGCAGGGCTGCGGCCTCATCAACGCTACGCTCATTAACGCCCGATACTATTAATGCAACCAGACGCCCAAACGGCGGCATGGACATTTGCTTGCGGGCGGCGGTCTCGGCCTTAACAAAGCCATCTCTGGAACCTTTCTTGATTGCCAGCATTACCGGATGATCGGGCATATATGTCTGAACCCGCACCCGGCCCGGTTTTTCAGTTTGTTTTTGTTCCCGCCCGGCCCGGCCGGCCACCTGATAAAGCAATTGATATGTGCGCTCGGACGCGCGCAGATCGCCACCGGCCAAGCCAAGGTCACCATCGACCACGCCGACCAGCGTCAACAAGGGAAAATGGTAGCCCTTGGCCACCACCTGGGTGCCGATAATTAAATCCACTTCATGGTCTTCGATGCGCCTGACCAAATCGGCTGCTTTTAATGGGCCGGAAAGGGTATCGGAACTGGCCAACGCCACGCGCAGGTTGGGGAAATATTCTTTAACTTCCTCGGCCAGACGCTCAACCCCGGGGCCGCAGGCGGCGAAGCTGTCTTCGGTATCGCATTCGGGGCAGTTTTCGGGCATGGCCGATGTATGGCCGCAGTGATGGCATTGTAATCGTTTGCCGGTCCTATGTTCGACCATCCAGGCCGAACAGTTGGGACATTTAAGCCGGTGGCCACAGGTGCGACAAAGGGTAAGCGGGGCATAACCGCGACGGTTTAAAAAAAGCATGGCCTGTTCGCCGGAACTAAAAACTTTTTTTAACTCGTCTATCAACGCAGCCGACAACCAACGCGTAGCGGGAAGTTTTTCAGTCCGCATATCTATTAATTCAACATCGGGCAGGCTGGCACCGCCGTGACGTTCGGGCAAATGGACAAGATGGTATTTGCCGTTTTTGGCATTGACCGCACTTTCAAGTGACGGTGTAGCTGAAACAAGGGCGATGGGTATCTTGCTTAGGCTGGCGCGCACCACCGCCATGTCGCGGGCATTATAAAACACGCCTTCTTCTTGTTTGAATGCGGGCTCGTGTTCTTCGTCGACAATTATCAAACCCAGCTCGGTGAGGGGTAAAAAAAGCGCCGAGCGGGCTCCGGCGACAACACGGATTTTTCCGTTTGCAACTGCGGCCCAAGTTTCGCGCCGCTTTGCCGGTGTTAGGTCTGAATGCCACAAAGCGGGCGGGGCGCCGAAGCGGACGCTAAATCGTTTAAGCCATTGTGATGTAAGCGCAATTTCCGGAAGCAAAACCAAAACCTGCTTGCCCATTTTCAACGCTTTGGCAACTGCTTCAAAATAAACTTCGGTTTTGCCCGAGCCCGGAACCCCATCCACCAGCGTTACCGAATTACCGCTACCGACACGGGCGCAAAGCTCAGTCGCGGCTTTTGTTTGCGCAGCGGATAATTTTGGCCCGGGCAATTTATAATCGGGCACCTGCCAGATGTGTTGGTTTAATATTTCTACTTCTTTAATCAGACCGACCTTGGCCAGCCCATTAATAACCGATGGACTGCAACCCGCCTCGCGGGCGATGTCGGCGGCTGACATTGCCGGTTTACCCGCCATGAAATCAATCACGCGTTTTCTCGCCGGCGTTATACGCACTTCATATTTGCCCGAGGAGTAGAGCGGGCATAAAATAAACCCGCGAATTGGTTTTGGTTTTTCCAATGCGTCCGGAACATTGAAAACCATTTTCAAAACCGCGCCGGGGCCGGCCATGTTGTATTTAGCCACCCATTCGATGAATGTCCGCATATGATCCGCAATTGGCGGGTGGTTCAGTTTTTCCTGAACGCACTTTAGCTTTGATTTGGCCACGCCACCCAGAGCCGGCCCCCAGACCACACCCAAAAGGATGCGGCTGGCGAAAGGCACCCGGACAATGTCACCGGGCGCAAGCTCCAGCCCGGTTGGGACCAGATAATCATAAAAACCACCACTATCGCCCGCGGCAAAGGTTACGGGCACAAGCACGCTTATTTCATGTTCGTGGGTGTTATTTGGCATTATTTTCCCGTTTTTTGGCCTGTTTTTCCGCCACATTTGGTAATGATGGCCTGATTCGCTGGATAATGGGCATTTTTGTAACCAGTGAAGTAAAGCATTAACAAAAATGCACCTAAGATGGTGGCTTGAATTTAAAGATTCGGGCAACGAGGGGTCGCCATGAGCAAAGACAGCCAAAAACACAAAAATCCAATCCCTAAGTGGGGTGATGACGAAATAGGTGAGTACCTGTTGGAAAATCCGGATTTCTTTTCCCGCAATCCGGAAATACTGGTCAACATGGCCACCCCCGGACGTTATGAAAAAAACCCCGAAGGAGTTGTAGATTTTCAGCAGGTAATGCTTGATCGCCTGAAGGGCGAGATCGAAAACCTCACCGCCTGCACTCAGGACGTAATTGAAACCAGCCGCGGCAATATGAGCTATCAAACCCGCACCCATGCGGCGGTGCTGGCACTGATGTCGGCCAGTGACGAGATGACGCTGGCCCGCATAATAACCGACGACCTGCCATTACTGCTCGATGTTGATGTTGTCGCCTATGGTTTCGAGCGCGATGAACTGACAAAGCCGCAGCTATTGGCCCTGCCCGGTGTGCGCGCCTATTCCAGCGGATATGTTGATGGCTGTCTGGGCGAAGGCATTGAAGTTCAGTTGATGCGTGACGTGTTGGATGACGGTACAATATTCGGCGAAGCAGCCCCACTGGTCAGGTCGGCTGGGGTTGCAAGAATTCGCCAAGGCGTAAACACCCCTACCGGAATGTTTGCACTGGGCTCACGTACGGGCGGCGCTTTTAATTCGGGACAGGGAACCGAGCTTTTGAATTTCCTTGCCCGTGTTGTCGAAAAGATGTTTCACCGATGCCTAGAAAACTCAAAGCAGCCAAACAAACAATAAGCAAACAAATAACCGAATACGAGTTCATGGCTGAGCCTGCGCTAAAAAGTGCGCTTGGGTATTGGCTTGACTGGCTCAAGCATGAGCGCCGGGCTGCCGATAATACGGTTTCTTCCTATGCTCGTGACATAGAGGGTTTTTTACGGTTTCTCTCAGGCCACCTTGGCTTTGCCCCCGGCGTTAAAGACCTTGAGTATTTAAAGCCCGCCGACTTTCGCGCGTTCCTTGCGGCCGAGGTAAATTCGGGAAAAAGCAAAACCACTATTGCCCGCAAGATGTCTACCTTAAGAACCCTTTTTCGTTATTTCGACAGAAACGCGGTTCTTTCCAATTCCGCCATTGGTGCGGTTAGAACGCCACGAATTCCCAAATCAATTCCCAAGGCGCTTAGCGTTGAAGAAGCGCTTGAAATGGTTTCCTCTGCCGATGTTTTTGCCACCGAGCCGTGGGTCGGCAAGCGTGACCGCGCGCTTTTGATGTTGCTTTACGGTTGCGGGCTTCGCATCGGCGAGGCGCTTGGGCTTAACGTGGGTGACTTTCCCTCAAACCAAGAAGCCCAAGAAGCAATGACGGTGACCGGCAAGGGCAACAAGCAACGGGTGGTTCCCATATTGCCTGCGGTTAGCAAAGCGGTGGCTCAATACGTCAAATCATCGCCATTTCCCATGAAGCCCACATCACCGCTTTTTCTCGGTGTCAGGGGGGGGCGCTTGAGTTCCGGCGTGGCTCAGGCGACGGTGCGCAATCTAAGGGGGTTTCTGGGTCTTCCCGATACCGCCACCCCGCACGCCCTGCGCCACAGCTTTGCCACCCACCTTCTTTCCGGCGGCGGCGACCTCAGAACCATTCAGGAGCTGCTGGGCCATGCGTCGCTTTCTACAACCCAGCGTTACACCGATGTGGATGAAGCCCGGCTACAGGCGGTTTACAATCGCACCCACCCCCGCGCTCGCAGACGGACATAGGCACACACCTTATTGAAATTAAAAGATTTTTTTGACTATTGGGCAAAATATGGCCTGTGGATTATTTCGGCTAAATTAGGTGTGGCGGCCCAAGTGTAGCAATATGATACTACCATATAATTGCACTTTTCTAATATAACGGGCAGACAATAAAAATTAAAATCACATCCACCTGGGGAGGACTTTAGAGATGTATTTCAAAAAAATTATGACCCTTGCGCTGGGCGCGCTGGCGTTTGTTGGCGCAAATTCCGTTGCTCTTGAAGCCAAGGCAGACACACACCCGATGAAGCCATTTATTCTGGCCTCTAACGGTTCCGGTGACATGGCAGCAACCGTTGCCGATGTAACCGCAAAACTTGAAGGTGCCGGATTTAGCATTGCCGGTACCTACACACCCTATCCAACCGCAACCATTATTGTTGTGACCAGCGGCGCACAGCGTTCAAGCGCAGCCCGTAGCGACATGGGTGGCTTTGGCGCGGTGCAGCGTGTTGCAGTTACTCAAATGGGTGGCAAGATACAGGTTTCATACACCAACCCGCCATACATGGCGGCCGCTTACCGCATGGATAGCGATCTTGCCAGCACCACTAAAAAGCTTGAGGCTGCCCTTGGTGGCGGCAAAGAGTTTGGTTTGGATAAAGGTAAAACCGCAGCCCAG
>DAOWFT010000175.1 GCA_030637845.1 Thalassospiraceae bacterium | reverse complement strand
GTGCAATGTTTACATTTGCTTTTGCATTTTTATCGGGAAGCGAATTTACGTTCGACCCATCAATTAAATATGTTAGCTCACTTTTATACCTAGCGTTGTTTGGATCGGTTATTGCCTTTGGTGCATATCTTACCCTGCTGGGGCGCATTGGTGCCGGACGGGCGGCCTATGCATCCGTTTTGTTTCCGGTGGTTGCGCTAACGCTTTCGGTTATTTTTGAAAATTATACATTTACCCCAGAGGCCATAATTGGTGCTGTATTGGTATTGGCTGGCAACATATTAGTATTGGTGCGCCCGGAACACATAAGAGGCGTTTGGCAGATAAAAAAAGGACGCTGATAAATATTTACCAGCGCTCTTTTTGATTTATTTATCAAGTCAAAATTTAAGGCCAAAATTTAAGGTTTAATGTAATGCCAGCCCTGATCTTGGCGTTGCATAATATGAACAACACCGGCAGGAACTGTTTTGATGTTACCGAATGAGAGCAACTCAACCGGCTTGCCAGTTTTTTTGGACATTTTTTTCATGGTATTACCGCAGGCAGCAAAACCAATACCGGCGCTGTTGGCTTCAAGGTTTTGTATGCGGGCCTTCACCGGTGAATTGGGAAGCAACATCTTCAGGCCGGGGCCATAGGCAACAACTTCTACTTCTAATGTTTGCCCGGCCGCTTCATATGCTGCTTTGCTTTGTTCTGCATTATTAAGCACCAGGTTCATCAATGCCGGATCATTGGCATTGATTTGAAGCACAAGATGGTGAGCATCACTGGATGCTGCCGAACCGGTGCCCGGCAAAACATACGCGGTCAGCGCAAACATAACGGAAACGATTGAAAGGATTTTTTTAATCATGAAATAACAACCTCCCTTTGGTATTAAGTTTTTTACTATGTTTTATCTGTGTATAATTTAGAATACATCAAAAGTAGGCCATAAGTAAACAGGCCCATTACCCGCATCAAAGCCCGGTTTTCCTTGCAAAGTGGGGCTATTTTGGCCATGTTGAGCCCATAATGAGCAACAGCAATTCCATTAATGAACTACGGGGATATTTCGGCGTTGGGGTCGAGGGTATATCCAAGCCCATGAACGCAGGGGCAATATTTCGCACCGCCCATGCATTTGGTGCCAGCTTTGCCTTTACCGTGGCCGCATCATACCCCGCCCGCGAGGGGGCCTTGGCCGATACCTCAAAATCTGGGGGCCATATTCCATTTTATAAATTCCCTGATATTAATTCCATGTCGATGCCCGATGACTGTCGCATTATAGGGGTGGAGCTATCGGACAAGGCGATTGATCTGCCCAGTTTTCGCCATCCATCGCGGGCCGCATATATATTGGGGCCAGAGCGCGGTTCAATTTCGCCAGAAATGTCAGAATTATGTGAATTTGTTGTAAAAATTCCAACCAAGTTTTGCGTCAATGTTTCAGTCGCCGCCGCCATTGTAATGTATGACCGGGTAACAAGCCTGGGCCGTTTTCCGCCCCGCCCGGTCAGGCCCGGTGGCCCGGTTGAACAATTGCCCGCCCATGTTCATGGTGGCCCGGTATTTAGAGACATTGATAAATTCAAAAGCCCCCCACCATTAGGGGATGAGTTTGATGGCAAAAAATAATCCATCTTATGCTATTCATCTTACTTGGCATTTTCGCCCTTGGGGTTTATCAATTATAATATGATCAAACGCTTTATTTTCTTTTTTGCAATGCTTGCCATTACAACACCCGCCAATGCAAAACTGCTGGTCGAGGCTGGTGATTGGACGGCATACAAAGAAAAAGATTCTTCCGGCACAGTTTGCTTTGTTTCTTCGGAACCAAGCAAACATCAAGGAGCCTATAAAAAACGTGGCGATATTTTTGCCATCGTTACCCACCGACCACAGGAAAATACCGTCAATGAAGTGAGCTTTCAGACGGGTTATAAATACAAAAAAGGCACCGATGCCATTGCTAAAATTGATGGTAACAAAACATTTAAAATGTTCACCCAGGGCGAAAGCGCGTGGACATATGATAAAAAAAGCGACGAGGCCATGGTAAAAGCCATGCGCGGTGGTACCGCCATGGTGGTAAAGGGAACCTCAAGCCGGGGCACCAAAACCACCGATACCTATTCCCTTAAAGGATTTACCAAGGCCCTGAGAGCAGCAGCAAAAGCCTGCGGTATCAAATAGATAGCTTGCCAATATTCTATCTGGCTTTGCAATTGGCAAATTTAAGGCATATATCACCGCCATCATGACTGAAAACATTAAAACTGATGCCAACACCGATAACAGGCAAAACCTGATAGGGCTTAGCCGCAAAGAGCTGGGTGAAGCCATGGCCATGCTGGGCGAGCCGGCCTTTCGTGCGCGCCAGCTATTCCATTGGATGTATCATCGTGGCGAAACCGATTTCTCCAAAATGACTGATCTGTCGAAAGATTTGCGCGCCCGTTTGCCCGAACATTTTGTGGTCGGCAGGCCAACCATAAATCAGGCGCTTGTTTCCGAAGATACAACCCGCAAATGGTTGTTGGAGCTTCCGGGTGGTGGCGAAATAGAAACCGTGATGATACCCGAAAAAGACCGTGGTGCGCTTTGCGTTTCCAGCCAAGTTGGCTGTTCGCTAAACTGTTCGTTTTGTCATACCGGAACCATGGACTGGGTTAGGAACCTAAGCGCTGCTGATATTTTAGGCCAAGTAATGTTGGCCCGTGATGAAATGGATGAATGGCCATCAGGCGTTGAGGGCCGCAAACTTAAAAACCTAGTTCTGATGGGTATGGGCGAGCCATTACTAAATTTTGAAAATGTTTCACGCGCGCTACAAATTATAATGGATAGCGAAGGCATTTCAATTTCCAAACGCCGCATCACCCTTTCCACATCGGGTGTAGTACCAATGATGAAACGCACAGCCGACGAATTGGGTGTTGGCCTTGCCATCAGTCTGCATGCATCAACCAATGAATTGCGCGACCAGTTGGTTCCCATTAATAAAAAATATCCGCTCGAACAATTATTGCAGGCTTGTGCCGATTATCCCGGCGCGCGCAACGCCCGGCGCATTACTATGGAATACGTCATGTTAAAAGACGTGAATGACAGTTTGACGGACGCCAAAGAACTAGTGCGTCTAATGCGCCAGTACAAAGTCCATGCGAAATTTAACCTGATACCGTTTAATCCATGGCCGGGGTCAATTTATGAATGCTCGTCTGGTAATGCCATGCACCGCTTTTCGAATTATCTAAATGACGAAGGATATTCCGCCCCCATTCGCACATCGCGCGGCCGCGATATAATGGCGGCTTGTGGGCAGTTGAAATCTTCATCGGAAAACACCAAATTAAAGGCGTTGAAAGAAAAAAGAGCCAGATAAAAGGTGAGATAAAAAGGTAAGCCAATGAACGATAAAGCCGACATGGACTGCACCCCCGATGCCTGCGCTACCTTAGAATCTGGCGAGCAAACAAAAGAAGGGAAATCGTTCGAGCCGGGGCCGGGTAAACACATAATGCTGTTTGCCGACCCCATGTGTTCATGGTGCTGGGGGTTTCAGCCGGTACTAAAAAAAATATCAGATGCCATTAAAGACCGGGCATCATTTCAGGTTATCATGGGTGGGCTTCGCCCCGGCACCACCGAAAGCTGGAAAGGTGAAATGCAAACATATGTCCAGCACCATTGGCAAGAAGTAGAAAATAAAACCGGGCAACCGTTTGATTATTCACGAATGGAAGATGACGACTTTATTTATGACACCGAGCCATCGTGTCGTGCGGTTATATGTGCGCGCGAACTTGACCCCGCCCTTAGCTTGACGGTTTATCACAACCTGCAACGGGCATTCTATGCAGGCGGCAAAGACATAACCGACACGACAGTAATAGCCGATATTGTCGCCGCCGCCGGAATAGACAAGAAAAAATTCTTAAACCTTTTTTCCAGCGTGCAGGCCAAGGATTTAGTTAATTTTGATTTTAACCGGACGCGAGCATTCGGGGTAAAGGGGTTTCCTTCCATCGTCTGT
>DAOWFT010000170.1 GCA_030637845.1 Thalassospiraceae bacterium | reverse complement strand
TTCAACAGTGGCAAGTTCTGTGCCGTCTGCTGCAAAAATCCCATAAAGATTTTCACCGTTTTGGCTTATGGGCCTGACATAGGCAACGTCCTCGATACCCCATGAGGCGAGGTCGAACCGGGCGAGCCAATGTGGTTCGCCGGCAATGCCAAAAGCGGTTGATGTGGTGGTGCAACTGGTAGTCGGGTGATGGGTCATCTTTCTAATGCTCCTTCCCGGTTTTGGATATTTAAGACTTTAAGTAGGCGCACGGCTATATGAACAATAGGTAAAGATTACCCAATAGATTATTGGGCAGCTCAAGCCATTTACCTTTGGGTTTATTCTTCGGCCTCAATATCTATGGTTTTTGTTCCCGCAGGGGCCGGGTCGGCCTTTTCAATTTTGATAGAGCGCACTTCTGGCTCGTGAACCGGGCGGTCCATATCCACGTGCAGCAATCCATTGTCCATGGTGGCGCCGGATATTTCGATGCCTTCGGCCAATACAAAGGTACGCTGGAATTGACGCTTGGCTATACCGCGATGGATAAAAACGCGACCCTCGTCGGATTTTGAACATTTACCGCGCACCACCAGTTGGGTGTCTTCAACCGAAACGGCAAGGTTGTCCATGGTAAAACCTGCAACCGCCAGCGATATGCGTAATTTGTTTTCACCAATTTGTTCGATGTTATAGGGCGGATAGCCCTCGGCCGAAGCCTTGGCGGCGCTTTCAAGCATGCTCTCGAGATGGTCAAACCCTAAAAGAAAGGGGCTATTGAATGCAATATTACGTGACATGACTTACTTTTCTCCTCTAAAGCAAAATGAGCGAGAATAAAAAACATTACACCCCACCTTATTTTTTTAGTGGGATAGCTTATTTGCTGCCCAAAATAGTAGGCACAGACAAAATAAAGCGTGCGTATGCTATATTATGTGGGTTTGTTCGGACTTTTTGTCAACAATCGCCTTAAACATATTTCCTTGAGATACGAACGGGCTTGGGCCAAAGTGTGGCCTTATCAAGGGGGCGGCTACATTGGATACACTTGAACGACCATCGCTTGTTGTGGTGCTTATTTCTACGTTGTTGGCAATGACGGTGCTTTCGCTCGACCTTATGTTGCCCATGGGCGTTGCCAACGGAACGCTTTATGTTGGTTTGGTGTTGATGGGGTGGTGGTACCCAGAGCGCAGATATATTTTTATTTTGGTGGTGATAAGCACCGCGCTCATCATTGTTGGCTACAGTGCCGCCCCCCACGGTCATGATGATCATTTTCTGGTTGCAATATTGAACCGGGTTTATGCCATTTTGGTTATCTGGACCGTGGCATTTATTCAAAACTATGCCCGTAAAAAAAGTGATCAGCTGAAAAAATCCCAACAAGATGTGTTGCTTGCAAAAGAACACGCAGAATTGGCCAGCAAGGCAAAATCGGATTTTCTTTCATCCATGAGCCATGAATTACGCACCCCGATGAACGCAATTATTGGCTTTGGTGAAATGATAAAACACCAAACCGTAGGGCCGGTGAGCAAACAACAAGATGAATATCTCGATTATATTCTGCAAAGTGGACACCACCTGTTAAGTCTTATTAACGATGTGCTTGAACTTTCTAAAGTTGAAAGTGGCGTGATTGAGATAAGACCGGAAGATATCTCGGTTGCCGATGCCATAGCTGAAACCGTTCGTCAGGTTCGGGCAAAAGCAGAAAAAAGATCAATATTCATAAATATTAACTTGGACGAACTAAAAGACAATTCGTCAGTAAGCGCAATTTATGTCGACCCAATAAGATTTAAACAGGTGCTTATAAATCTTTTGTCCAATGCAATTAAATATAACCGCGAAGGCGGAAAGATTGATATTCTTTGCACTTGTGATGATGTGGATGTAATCCGTATTGCCATATCAGATAGTGGCGAAGGCATTCCGCCGCTTGCCCAAGAACAGATTTTTCAGCCCTTTAACCGTTTGGGCCGCGAAGCCGGCCCGATAGAAGGAACTGGCATTGGGCTGGCAATAACAAAAGATCTGGTTGAACGCATGAATGGAAAAATTTATTTTGAAAGCATACCGGGAATGGGCACCACGTTCTGGGTTGAATTTCCCAGATCTGAACTTGGAAATTAAATTGTTATTTCTGTGTTACTTTTGACGAATGTAGCGAAATTTTCCCACATCAATCACACGAATTTCAAAAGTGTTTTTATCGACTATCTTGTAAAGCGTGCCCACTTCCATTCCTTCAAACGCAACCATATATCCTTCGGGGACGGGTTCATATTCAACGCCCATCACCATATTTCCGGAAATTGCCGAAGTTGAGTTAAACGTAACGCTTTCGGCGCTTTTGGTCGCCCTAAGGTAGGCCTTGGCATTGCTGCTGAGGTCGGATTTATCCAGCAGCCACGTGCCCTCAAGCGCATTGCCGGGCTCATTTTCAGAGCACGCCGCTACGGCAATGACCAGTACGCAGGAAGCCAATATTTTAAAGATGTATTTTGCCAAGATATGTTGCATGGCTTGTCCCCCATAATGTTAGGCCATGTTTTTGTTAGGGTTTTAGCTTATATTGGTTGAAATATTCTTGATAGGGCTAAATAAAAAAATTGGGAACACTAAAAATTGAACACCAATACGCGCACGCTGTTTATTGTTAATCCGGCTGGATTTGGCGGGTTTTCCGGCGATGCCTGGCAGGAATTTTTATTAGACTGGCCCGACAAGATACCGGCTGAAAATATTGCAGTTACAACCGGCCCCGGTGACGCCAGACGCATTGCCGGGGCCAGCGCTAATTATGACCTGCTGGTTGCCGTGGGTGGCGATGGCACAGTCGGCGAAGTAGCATCGGGAATAATGGACATGGTTGAAGCCAGTGGCGACACCCCAAGCGCCCATGTTCCCGCCCATGTTCCCGCCCATGTTCCTGCATTGGCGGTTATCCCCGGCGGGGCGGGAAATGACGTTTGTCGCGCCCTTGGCATTTCATCTGTCGCCGATGCGGCCAAGGCCATTAAGGCCGGGCGCAAAAAACCTTTCGATTTAATAAGGGTTGATTGCATGGCCGACGGTAAAAGCGTCAGGCGTTATGCAATGATGTTTGCCAACGTCGGTTTTTCTTCCAACCCATATGCCACACCGCTGTTAAAGCGCCTGCTCGGCGGCAGGCTCGCCTATCATTTTGCAATTTTTTTAAAACTGTTGGTTCACAAACCACCAACACTGAAGTTCAAGGGCGCGGGCAGGGAATTTTTTGAAAAAAAATGGACCATACTTATCGCCAATATTGAACGCGCCGGCGGTGGCGGGGTATGCCTTGCGCCGGGTATGCGCTTTGATGATGGCGATATGAAACTGACCATAGTGCCAAACAAGCCCAAGCTACAAATGTTGTTGACGGTGCTGCCAAAAATTGCCGCCGGAAAACATATTAACGAACCAGACTTTGATTATTTTTC
>DAOWFT010000185.1 GCA_030637845.1 Thalassospiraceae bacterium | reverse complement strand
TGTTTTTTTCTTTCCAGCGGGCAAAATGCTGCGCCCCGCCACGGTGGTGAAGCCAACGCATCAGCGTTTTGTTTTTCCCCGTTACCTGCATCCGGTAAATACCCAGATTGGGGCTATCGCGTTTATCTGTTTCTGGGTCCGGCCCGCCGGTTACCACCAACCCCCAGGTAAGAAGCGGGGCCGGTTCGCCCGGCCAGCAGGTCTGGATCGGCAGGGTGGAAAGATCCACCGCGTCGCCTTCGAATACAATTTCATGCACCGGGGCTTTTTTTACCGATTTCGGCTTCATCGACATGACCGATTTCATTAGCGGTAATAATTCCATGGCCTCACGCCAGCCGCCCGGTGGTTCGGGCTGGCGCAAGAATGCCAGCATTTCGCCAACTTCGCGAAGCTCGCCCGGCTCGCGGTTCATGCCCTGGGCAACCCGGGCAACCGTTCCGAACAGGTTTACCAATACCGGAACATTAGTAGGCGTGCCGTCGGTATTTACCGGATTTTCAAACAAAACCGCCGGGCCGTTTTCGGCCAGCAGGCGGGTCTGAATCTCGGTCATCTCAAGATGTGGCGACACCGGGGCGCTCACGCGGATTAAATCTCCGCATTGTTCCAGTTTTTCAATAAAATCTCTTAATGATGAATAAGCCATGACACCAATGTTTATACGAAATATGCGCTAATCAACACAAATCATTGCAAAAAATCGAAATAATCAGACATATGGTGCAATGCTGGGCGTTGTATAAAAGGGTAATATAATGCTTTAATTGCTTATAGATAGGGTTGGCATTTGGGCTCCAGCCCAGCGGTGTGCCTGCGGGCGCGGGAAGCAAGCAATATGACACCAGACGGAAAATCTTCTGAGGATCAAACCAACCGTCGTGGCGGCCCCGATTATGCACGGCTGGTTGAAATCGGCATTGCACTGTCGGCCGAGCATGATCACAAGCGTTTGCTTGAAACCATATTGATGGAAGCAAAATCCATGTGTCACGCCGACGGCGGCACACTTTATCTAAGCGGTAATCCGATTGAACGCGAAGGCGAAACAGTTTTTGAACCCGAAGGCGACGGAAAGTTTCTGGCGTTTGAAATTATGCGCACCGATAGCTTAAGCATAGCCAAGGGCGGAACCACCGGCGAAGATATTCCGTTTCCGCCATTGCCATTACACAACCCCAAAACCGGCGAGCCCAATCATAAAAATATTGCAACCCACGTTGCCCTTAGCGGCAACACCGTCAATGTTGAAGACGCATACACATCAACCCAGTTTGATTTTAGCGGCACCAAAAAATTCGACGAAGGAACCGGTTATCGTTCAAAATCATTTTTGACCGTTCCGTTAAAAAATCATTCCGGCGAAATCATCGGCGTTTTGCAATTGTTAAACGCCAAAGACCCAAAAACAAAAGAAGTCACAACATTCGATAAAGCAATTCAACCGCTTATTGAGGCCTTGGCAAGCCAAGCCGCGGTTGCGGTTGATAACCAATTACTTATCGATGCCCAACGCAGGTTGTTTGATTCGTTCATCATGGTTATGGGTGGCGCGATTGATGCCAAGTCGCCCTATACCGGCGGCCATTGCGCCCGCGTGCCTGAGTTGGCGGAAATGTTGGCGGTTGCTGCGTGCGATTCAAAAGATGGGCAGTTAAATGATTTTTCATTGGACGAAGACGGTTTCCGCGAACTGCATCTTGCAAGCTGGCTACATGATTGCGGCAAGGTTGTAACCCCGGAATATGTTGTTGATAAAGCAACCAAGCTAGAAACGATTTATGATCGTATTCATGAAATTCGTATGCGGTTTGAAATTCTTAAACGTGACGTCGAGATTGTTTACTGGAAAGGCGTTGCTCAGGGCGGTGATGAGGCCCAGCTCAAAAAAGAAATGGAGGCCGAGTGGGCCAAGCTTGACGATGAATTTTCATTCGTTGCCGAATGTAACATCGGCGGTGAATTCATGGCCGATGAAAAAGTTGAACGGTTACGTGAAATTGCATCTCGCAAATGGATACGAACCCTTGATGATCGCCTTGGCATTTCCCAGGAAGAATTATTGCGCAAAGAAAAAACACCGCCGCAACCATTACCGGCGGAAGAAAACATTCTTTCCGACAAGTCCGACCATGTTTTCCCCCGTGATGGAGCCTATGAGATTAATAACCCTGAGAAATTCGGTTTTGATATGGACGTTCCCAAAGACATGTTTAACCGGGGTGAGCTTTACAACCTATCCATAGCCCGCGGCACGCTGACCGCCGAAGACCGCTATATAATTCAAAATCATGTGGCACAGACGGTTGTTATGCTGGATCAATTGCCTTTCCCTAAGCATTTGTCACGGGTTCCGGAATTTGCCGGTTCGCACCACGAAACCCTTATCGGTACCGGCTATCCGCGCAAGCTTTCCAAGGAGCAGATGTCAATTCCTGCGCGCATAATGGCGTTGGCCGATGTGTTTGAGGCGCTGACCGCAGCCGACAGGCCCTATAAAAAACCAAAATCTTTGAGCGATAGCATCAAGATTTTGTCGTTTATGGTCAAAGACCAACATATTGACCCCGAACTTTTTCAGCTTTTGCTTAAATCTGGAATATATAAACAGTACGCGGAAAAATTCCTCCGCCCCGAACAGATAGACGAAGTTGATATTGCCCAATATCTAAATTGAAATATTTAGATGATGTTGCCTAGGGCAAATGCCACAAAAACCAAAAATCCAAAATCCCGGTTTAACCTGAACTTGGAGAGGCAATCTTTTGCGTTTTCAAAATCAATGGTTGTGATTTGCCATATCAGATGGGCCGCGGGCAGGGCCATGGCCGGATAAAATACCCAACTGATGCCCGATACATACCCGGCGGCAATAATTAATATGATTGTAATAATGTAGAAAAATGCAATCCACGGACGGCTGTTATCACCCAGCTTAACCGCCAACGATTTTATGCCCACCAACATATCGTCTTCTTTATCCTGATGGGCATAAATTGTGTCGTAGCCAAGGGTCCAGAAAATCCCAGCCAGATAAAGCAGCCCCGGCGCCAACGATAATTCACCGCGCACCGCAGCCCAGCCCAACAGCGCCCCCCAGTTAAAGGCAAACCCCATGAATAATTGTGGGAAATGCACAAACCGTTTCATGAACGGATAAACCGCAAGCGGGGCAAGTGCTGCAACGCCAACCCATATGGAAAACATATTAAGCTGAAGAAGAACCAGCAAGCCAACAAGACAGACCGCGTTAAAGAATATAAATGCTTTGACGGCGCTTACCTGCCCGCTGGGAATAGGTCTGAGCGCGGTACGAACAACCTTGGCGTCAAAGTCGCGGTCAACTATATCGTTAAAAACACAACCCGCACCACGCATGGTGAATGCACCAATAAAGAAAAGCAAAAGCAACTTCCAATCGGGCACCCCGGGCGAGGCCATGGCAACGCCCCACCAGCAGGGCATCAACAAAAGCCACGAGCCAACCGGGCGATCAATCCGAAGCAGCAACAGATAGGGCCGCCATGCCTTGGGCGCGTTTTTTATTATCAGGCTGTCGGTCCTGATGTCGGTGGCGTCAAGCTTTTGTTCTTCACTATGATCTGGGCTGTGGCTATTTGCATTCATGGGGCTATTATTACATCACTGGTGTACCTGCTGACAAACCGGACTATGATGCCTAGTATTAGCAACGATTTTTCCACCCTGATAAATAAACAATAAGGCAATAATAATGAGCTTTAGTGACAATCCCACGGCCAACCATTCAAGCGAAGTTATCGAAAATCGTAACCAACTGCTTGAATACATGGTTTCGGGCTGCAAGCCCAAAAGCAACTGGCGCATTGGCACCGAACATGAAAAGTTCGCCTATCATTTAGATAACCTTCGCCCGCTAGAATACGAAGGTGAAAATGGTATTAAGACATTGCTGGAAAAACTAACCCGTTTCGGTTGGCATCCGGTGTCTGAGGACGGCAAAATAATTGCGCTTAAAATGGACGATGGCTGTTCCATAACCTTGGAACCGGCAGGTCAGGTCGAACTTTCCGGTGCCGCCGTTTGCGATATTCACGAAACCTGCAAAGAAGTAGGAACCCACCTGCAACAGGTAAAATCCATTGCCAGTGAAATGGGCATCGGTTTTCTTGGTCTGGGCTATCAGCCCAAATGGGGGCTTGATGATTTGCCGTGGATGCCAAAAGGGCGTTACGAAATTATGCAGCGCTATATGCCGACCCGGGGCAATCTGGGGCTGGATATGATGCAGGCAACCTGCACCGTGCAGGTAAACCTTGATTTTGATTCCGAACAAACCATGGCAAAAATGTTTCGTATCGCCATGGCGTTGCAACCGATTGCAACCGCGCTTTTTGCAAACTCACCTTTTAAAAATGGGAAGCCATCCGGTTATTTAAGCTATCGCAGCCACATCTGGACCGATACCGATCCAGACCGTACCGGCATATTGCCATTTGTATTTGAAGATGGATTTGGGTTTGAGCGTTACGTTGAATATATGCTCGATGTTCCCATGTATTTTGTTCATCGCAGCGGCACCTACATTGATGCCACCGGACAGTCGTTCAGGGATTTTCTTGCGGGTAAGCTCCCGGCGTTGCCGGGTGAAAAACCAACCATATCAGATTGGGAAGATCACCTGACCACCGCCTTCCCCGAAGTGCGCCTGAAAAAATATCTTGAAATGCGGGGTGGCGATGGTGGGCCGTGGAACCGCCTTTGTGCGTTTTCTGCCCTGTGGGTCGGGCTTCTTTATGACGACGACGCGCGTCTGGCCGCATGGGATTTAATAAAAGACTTCTCGGCAGAAGATGTGGCGACATTGCGTCTGGAGGTTCCCAAATTAGCCCTTAATACCAAAATGGGAAAGCAGAGCGTCGGCGACATTGCCCTTGATATGCTGGACATTGCCCACGCCGGGTTGGTTGGGCGCAAAAGGCTGGATGGAGTTGGTCTGGATGAAACCCAATTTCTTAAACCCCTGTTCCATATTGCCGAAACCGGAACCACCTCCGCCGAAGATTTGTTGTTTGCCTATAATCATCGCTGGAAAAAATCCGTTGATCCGGTTTTTCGCGAATACGCTTATTAGGGCTCACCACCCGGTTGCTGGTTAGCCCGCCGTGCCGCCAACCGCCCGCGGGCGTCTTTGCCCGCATCAGGCGGCAGTGCCGCCAACCGTAAGCTCGTCCATTTTCAATGTCGGCTGACCGACCCCAACCGGAACCCCTTGGCCGTCCTTGCCGCAGGTGCCGACCCCGGCATCAAGCTTTAGGTCGTTGCCGATCATCGAAACCTTTTTCATTGCTTCCGGGCCGTTGCCGATTAGCGTTGCCCCCTTGACCGGGGCGCCGACCTTGCCATTTTCAATCAGGTAGGCCTCGGTGCAGGAAAAAACAAACTTGCCCGATGTAATATCAACCTGGCCGCCGCCAAAATTAACCGCGTAAATACCTTTTTTAACCGACGATATAATTTCCCCCGGATCCATTTCGCCCGCCAACATGAAAGTATTGGTCATGCGTGGTAATGGGGCGTGGGCATAACTTTCGCGTCTGCCGTTGCCGGTAACCTCCATTCCCATCAGGCGCGCATTCATGCGGTCTTGCATGTAGCCTTTTAAAATACCGTCTTCAATAAGTACGGTTTCGGACGTTGGCGTGCCTTCGTCATCGATGCTCAATGATCCGCGCCGGTCTTGAAATGTGCCGTCATCGACCACGGTAACGCCCGGTGCCGCCACCCGCTCACCCAAAAGGCCGGCAAAGGCAGATGTTTTTTTGCGGTTGAAATCACCTTCTAGGCCGTGGCCAACCGCTTCGTGCAACATTACTCCGGGCCAGCCGGGGCCAAGCACGACTTCCATTTCACCGGCCGGCGCCGGCACACTTTCCAGATTTACCATTGCTTGGCGTAATGCTTCGTCGGCTGCCAGTTGCCAGTTCTCGGGGCTGATCCATTCTTCATAACCGGTGCGCGCACCGTGGCCGTATGAACCAGTTTCCATGCGCTCGCCGGAACCGGCCACAACCGAAACATTTAATCGCACTAATGGCCTTATATCGGCGGCGGTTACACCACCGGCACGGATTATTTCTATTGCCTGCCAGCTGGCGGCCATGGAAACAGAAACCTGTCGCACCCGTTCATCGCGGCCACGAATATAGGCATCAATTTCTTCCAGCAATTTTACCTTTTCAGAAAACTCCATTTCTGAGATCGGGTTTTCATCACCGTAAAGTTTGCGGTTGGTGCCGGGTGGGGGCGGGGCCATGATGCCGCCGCTTCCTTTGCGTACCGAGGTTACGGTTTGCCCGGCGCGTTTTATAGCGTCTTCGGAAAGCTCGGTTGCGTGGGCATATCCGGTTACCTCGCCGCTGACCGCACGCAGGCCGAACCCTTGGGCGGTATCGAAACTGGCACCTTTTAGGTGACCGTCATCAAAAACCAGGCTTTCCGATTGGCGGTATTCAAGATAAAGCTCGCCATCGTCGGAACCTTTTAGCGCGTCATTAACAATGCTTTCGGTCCGGCTCCGGTCCATTCCGGAGTTTTCAAAAAACAGGTTGTTGGTGGTAACTGGGCCAGAACTTGAACCAGACATCAGGCTCTCCTCAAAATTAATTTCTGCATTATATATGAGCCATTGCCCGCCCGATTGCCAGAAATGTTAAACGGGGTTGATTTTTTGGCCCAATCACGGCATTCTGTCCCCACGTGGTGATTTGGCCGGCTGGCTTGCGGCCACGTTAAATAAGCAGCTAAAAGGCCGAAGCAGTGGAATTAGCCCTGACCTTCGGTCCGGGCTTTTTTTATTGGAGA
>DAOWFT010000073.1 GCA_030637845.1 Thalassospiraceae bacterium | reverse complement strand
CGCTTTTGTATTTTACTTCCGCTATCTTACTTAACGCCCGACTGGTTTTTCCTAAGGTGGCATGGCTGGGATACTGGCTAATGCTGATTGGTGCCGTAATGACCAACATTGCGGTATTGCAGGGTGATTCCAGCGTTATGTTTACATCCTACGTGCCAATGATGGCTGCTCCGCATTTCTATCTCGGCATAATACTATTTGCCGTCGGTGCTTTACTGGGTTGTGTTACATTTTTTGGAACGCTTTATATGGCCAGAAAAGAGCGCACCTACGAAGGCTCCGTCCCGCTGGTTACCTTTGGTGGATTGGTGGCTGCAATCATAGCCGTTTTCACCATTGTCACCGGTGCGGTAATCCTAATTCCGACCTTTGTTTGGTCATTGGACATAGGGTTGATAGATGAAATTGACGGTCTGGTTTACAGGGTTATTTGGTGGGGCATGGGTCACGCGTCTCAGCAAATTAACGTCGCAGCACAAATTGCGGTATGGTATGCAATTGCCGCTATTTTATTCGGCGCCAAACCGTTAAGCGAAAAAGTAAGCCGTACGGCGTTCTTGATGTATATCTTGTTCCTGCAACTGGCTTCCGCACATCACCTTTTGTCGGATCCAGGACTTAGCTCGGAATACAAGATATTCAACACATCCTACGCTCTATATCTTGCCGTTCTCGGTTCCATGATCCACGGTCTTACCGTTCCTGGTGCAATCGAAGCAGCCCAACGCAAGAAAGGTTACAACAACGGCCTGTTTGAATGGCTGGCCAAGGCTCCTTGGGGCAATCCGGTGTTCTCCGGTATGGCCCTTTCGGTGGTTTTGTTCGGCTTCCTCGGTGGCATCACCGGTGTCATCATGGGGACAGAACAGCTTAACCTTATCGTTCACAACACCATGTATGTACCGGGCCATTTCCACGGCACGGTTGTGGTGGGCACGACATTGGCTTTCATGGCCATGTCGTATTGGTTGGTTCCAACCCTGTGGCAAAAAGAAATGGTGTTCCCAGGACTTGCTAAATGGCAGCCCTATTTATTTGGGTTGGGCATGGGTGCGGCAGCCATATTCATGATGGGTGCCGGAACGCTGGGTGTACCAAGACGTCATTGGGACATAGCCTTTGCCGACTCGACGATTGGTCACGTTTTCCCTGAAGCTGCCAACCTGATGATGGGGCTTGCTGGTGTAGCGGCGGTGGTCGGTTCGATCGGTGCGGTCATCTATATCCTAAATATGGTTGGAACCATTCTTTGGGGCAAAGCCAAGGTACCGGCACCGGCTGCTGCAGAAGAACCTGTAGCCGCCACGCCTTCTGCTGCTACCAGTTATGGTGGCGCAGGCACCATGGAAGTACCGGGAACGTTTGTTTTGGCCATGGTTTTCTTGACCACATTCGTTCTCTACTACTTCGTGAACTGGAAGTACCTTGCAGGCGTTTGGGGTCTCAGCTAGACGACCTGCTATCGACGGGCGGCACACAATAAAACCCTCCTCAGTGCCGCCCGCCGCCTTTTATTAAACTTCTATTTGTGGACACCAATTAGTTGAACAAAAAAAAGTCCATTATTAAAAACACAATGCACGCCCATGGCCTTCTTCTTCCCCCCCTTTTTTCTTTGGCCTTGGGCGTGTTGTTGTTTGGGCTATCGACACCCGCACTTGCCGCCGGTGATATAACCACCGATACGAACAATGGCTTGAGCGAAAAAACCAGAGAGGTGATTGAAATAAGTCAGGCCGCGGTTGGCAGAAAGGTTGGCAATTTCAAACTTCTTGGCGCCGATGGGGCTGAATACCGCATAAGCGATTTTCTCGGTAAACCATTGGTGATTAATTTAATTTATTCAAGCTGCGTTGATAGCTGTCCGCCGCTTGTGACCTCGCTGGGTAACGCCGTTGATATAAGCCGTGATGGCTTGGGCGATGAAAGCTTCAACGTTATAACAGTTGGTTTTGATACTACCTTTGATACCCCGGAACACATGGCTGAATTTGGCCAAGATCAAGAGCTTGCCGATGACAACTGGCTTTTTGTTGGGGGCGAGCTGGATCAAATATTAGGATTAAGCGATGATTTGGGATTTATGTTTTACCCAACAAAAAACGGATTTAATCACCTTGATCAGATTACGGTTATTGATGGCAAGGGTGTTGTTCACACACAAATATACGGCGCAAATTTTTCGCCAACCCTTTTGGGTGAACCCTTGAAGGCCATAATGTTTGGCACTTCTACGCCTTACGCCAGCATTGATGATCTGATAAAGCGGGTTCGTCTGTTTTGTACCATTTATGATCCCGAGCTGGGTCGCTATCGGTTCGATTACGGCATATTTGTCCACCTGATGGCCGGGGCAACCTTTCTGCTGGTTGTGGGGACTTTCCTTGCTCGCCAGATATGGAGACTTGTCGCCGAAAACAAAGCTGCCGGCAACGGGGCGGCAAAGAAATCCGACAATATTGCCTGAAATTAATACTTTCACCCATTGTTTGATAAGCATCAAGGTGCATCCTCAGTCGCTGCGTGATAAAAACAATAACAAACCAATGCAATGGAGCCCCGTTAGTGGCTTTGTGGCCCAACAACACGGATGATTAAATTGGTGCAACGACATTTAAGAAACTTTTTTCACCGCATTGAAGCTCTTTTTGACAAGGCGTTTGATGGTGCGTTAAATCCAATTCGCCAGCTTGGTTCGCTTGCGTTCTTTCTTTACTGGATTGTCGCCGGCAGCGGCATTTATATTTACATTTTTTTTGATACATCTGTCAGCGGCGCCTACGAATCGGTTGAATGGATGACAGGCCAATGGTACCTGGCAGGCATCATGCGAAGCCTGCACCGTTACGCATCCGATGCCATGGTGGCGGTTGCGATGGTACACTTGCTGCGTGAATTTTCTTATGGTCGTTATCGGGGGGCCAGATGGTTTGCGTGGTTTACCGGGATTCCCATAATATGGTTTTTGTTTTTTTCCGGTGTCAGCGGCTATTGGCTGGTGTGGGACCAGTTGGCGCAGTATGTGGCCATAGGTTCAATGGAATGGCTTGATTGGCTTGGTATTTTCGGCAAGCAGGTGGCAAACAATTTCTTAAGTCCGGTAACCATTACCGATCGCTTTTTTACCCTGCTTGTGTTCATTCATATATTTGTACCGCTGTTCCTTTTATTTATCATGTGGTTTCACGTTATGCGCCTGAAAAGTCCGCGCATAAATCCACCCAAGGGATTAATTATTAGCGTATCTGTTTCGCTTATAGTTCTTTCCCTTATTTACCCGGCGACCAGCCATGATAAGGCCGATCTTTCAACCGTTGCCCTCAGTCTTAATTTTGATTGGTTTTACCTAATCGCATACCCCTTATTCGACGCCATCGGCCCGGGGCCAATGTGGGCCGTCGGCATTGGGGCCACCCTACTGGTTTCCATTGTGCCGCTAATTAGCATGCGCAAAAGAGAGCCTGCCGCATTTGTTTCGCTTGAAAAATGTAACGGCTGTACCCGCTGCGCCGCCGATTGTCCCTATGACGCCATAGAAATGAAACCTCGAAGCGATGGGTTAAAATTTGATACCGAAGCCGTGGTCGATGCCAGTTCGTGCGTATCTTGCGGTATTTGTGTTGGCGCTTGCCCGGTCTCAACCCCGTTCCGCCAAGACGAAGAAATGGTCACCGGAATTGATATGCCCTCTCAACCATTAAAAGATATGCGCGATGTGACGGTGGAGGTCATGCAGGCCGCGCGCAAGGAAGCGGGCGCAGTAGGTGAAGGCACCGCAATTATTGTTTTTGGCTGTGCCAACGGGGTTAATCTCGAAAAACTTAAATCATCCGTCAATTTATCCAATTGCAGTGTGGCCGTTATGGGTGTTGCCTGTACCGGAATGTTGCCGCCGTCATTTATTGATTTTGCAATTTCACGCGGCGAAATGGACGGTGTGATTGTTACCGGTTGCCGTGAAAATGGGTGCTATCATCGCTTCGGTCAATTCTGGGTCGAGGACCGCATCAATCAATTGCGTGACCCAAATTTGAGAAAACGTGTCCCGCGTGAACGCTTGCGTACAATCTGGGCTGCGCCAACAGATCTTGCCAAGGTTGCATCAGAAGTTTCAGATTTTGCCGAAGGCTTGCCAGCATTGCAGCTCGAATTACAGACAAAGCAAAAACCAGAGGCTAATTCGCCAGACGCTAATTCGCCAGACGCTATTTTGCCAGACACTATTTTGGACGAGGGTTAGGCAAATGGAAATTGCAGGCATAAATGTTTTTTACATTGTCCCCATTATGGTCTTCGGGCCGATGGTGTTCTTTGTTCTGTTCAAGGCATTTGGGATTGGAAGCCTGTTCTCCCTTAGCGACGAACAGAAAGAACTGCAACGCAAACACCGTCAGTTGAAAAGCGCGCTGGACGCCGAAACTGCAAAAAGCGCGCGTTATAAAAAACCAAAATTGAGCGCGGCAAAAATAATCGGCCAAGGGTTTCTTTATATACCGTTCCTTTTGGCCATCGGATATTTTTCAAGTTACCCGTCCTATGAATTTGCACCTGAAAATACGGCGCAGATAAAGCTAAGTTTAACCCTTTGGGGAGAGCGCAAAATCCCATGCCGCACCAGAACCGCCGAAGAATTAAAAGAGCTACCATCCAATATGCGTAAGGCGAAAAGTTGCTCACGCGAACGCCACCCGGTAACGGTCACTTTTGATCTGGATGGCAAGACGGTTTTTGATGAAAGTGCAAGCCCGGCTGGTCTGCGCGATGACGGTCCATCAAGTTTTTATCGGACATTCATGGTGCCGGCAGGAAATCATGAGCTGGTTGTAAATATTTATAATAGTGATGATGCCATACCCACTGAAAAGTTTAGTCAGGTAATTGCGCTCACTTCTGGTCAGGCAATAGCCCTAACCCATACTGCCGGGGAAGGTATCGTTATTCACTAATTTTTGGCATTGATTCTTGGAACTAATTTTTGGCATTATTTTTTGTGATTTTGTTCCCAAGCATGAAAATCGCGATCAAATGTTGAAAAGTGCGTGGTGAACCAATCGCGCACCTTTTCGCCCAGCGTACTATCAAGATCAATATCATCACCAGCGTTAAGCGCATCCATTATGTCCAGTAGTTCATCCAGTAAAATTGAATGATCTGCCTTGTGCTCAGCAAAGCGGGAGAATCCTTCCTCTCGCATTATTCGCTCCTCCAGCGCAAAATGAGATTCAACCAGAACATGAATTTCACCCAGCCGCCTTCTGGCACCGGAAACATTCCCCCCGCTTTGATCGATGCGCGAATGCAGGTCGTTCACTGATTCTATCAATGTCTGGTGTTCAAACTCGATGCCGGGAAAACCGGTTT
>DAOWFT010000154.1 GCA_030637845.1 Thalassospiraceae bacterium | reverse complement strand
TTGGAAACAATATGCATAACGTGGGAATAGCGCTCGACAATGTTTCGCTCGGTCACCTTTACGCTGCCGACCTTGGCGACCCGGCCAACATCATTGCGACCAAGATCCAATAACATTAAATGTTCGGCCAGTTCCTTGGGGTCGCTTAATAGATCTTGTTCAAGGGCGTCATCTTCTGCCGCTGTTTCGCCCCGCGGTCTGGTTCCGGCTATGGGGCGGATGGTTACCTTGCCGCCGCGAACCCGAACCAGTATTTCCGGGCTTGAGCCGGAAACCTGAAACGAACCAAAATCAAAAAAGAACATAAACGGCGACGGGTTAACCCGCCTTAATGCGCGATAGAACGTAAACGGGTTTAGCGTAAACGGCAGACTGAACCGTTGCGACAAAACCACCTGAAAAACATCCCCGGCCAGAATGTATTCCTTGGCCCGTTTTACCATTTGATAAAACCCATCAACCGTCATGTTTGAAGCGGGCTCGGGCAGGGAAAGGGCTTCATCCAAAATCTCAACCGTGGTTTGTATTTGTTGATTGGCAAAATCGGTGACAACCTCGGCCAGCCTTTCCTGCGCAGCCTCATAAGCCTGCTCGGCATTTATTTTTTCGTCAGGCCATACCGGGGTTACAATATAGACCGTATCTTTTACGTTATCGAAAATGGCGGTTACGGTTGGGCGCAAAAACTGCCCGTCGGGAACATTCAAAACATCGGGGTTATTGCTGGGAATGTTTTCAACCAGGCGAACCGTGTCGTATGCCATGTAACCGACAAGCCCGGCTGCCATTGGCGGCAGGCTATCTGGCATTTCAATTTCCGAACGTTTTAGTAATGCCCGCAGTGAGGCAATGGCGCCACTGTCTTTGCCTGTGGGGCAGGGGCTGAAATCATCAGCTGCGGTGCCGGGGTTTTCATTTATTTCTGCGTTGTTGCCTTTGCAGCGCCAAACAAGGTCGGGACGGATGCCAATAAACGAATAACGCCCGCGTTGCGATCCGCCTTCGACTGATTCCATCAAAAAGCTCATGGGCTCTGATTTTGAAAGTTTTAGAAACGCCGTTACCGGGGTGTCGAGATCGGCAACCATCGTTGCCCATACCACTTGCGTTTTACCTGCGCTGTAGGATTTTTCAAAATCTCTTATGCTGGGCTGTATGTCCATTCCATCAATAAGCCTGATCGAGAACATTGCGGTTAATCGTCACACTGTGGCGCTGACGCAGTGAGGCCGCAAGCTGATCGAGTATATCACCGCGCAATTCTTCAAATACTTTTGCACTTGTTTGTTCGAGCGCGGCTTTGTCGTTTTCATCGGCCTTCTGAATTTCCTTTAGCACCACAGCAACGCTGGAACTTGTTCCTTGTGCCGCATCGGCATCACCAAGCGAAAGCTCAAAAGTGCGCCTTACCATTTCAGCCGGTATCGCCAGCGACAGGCCGTTGCCGTTACGGTCAAACGGAGATGTGGTTTCTACCTTCATTCCGACATCGGTTGCGGCGTCAGAAATGCTTGATCCGCTTTTTATTTTGCTAATAATTTTATCGGTTATTTCCTTGGCCCGGATGGCGCGCGCCTCAAGGTTCCAGTTATTTAAAACAGCCTGTTTGACATTTTCATACTGTTTTAAAGCTGGCGGCGTTACCTCGATAAGTCTTGAAACAAAAAAACCGCTTCCATCATTGCTTTCGCTAAGCGGTGTATCGCTCCCGGTTTCAAGGGTGAATACGGCGGAAACTATTTCACTGCTAAATGGAATGGATAGTTTTTTCCCGCTGGTCATTATTCCACTGCTATCGGATTCAAAGGTTACGGCCTCAAGACCGAGATTGCTCGCCGTTTCTTCCAAGGCTGCCCCACCGGCAAGTTCATCTTCCAGCGTGTTGGACATTTCAAATATCGCGTCTAGTGCGCGTTCTATTTTTAACTCTTCCGCAATTTTTTCTTTTGCCTTGGAAAATGATTGCTGTTCTGATTTTTCTATTTTTTCAACAAAAACCACGTGCCAGCCCAATACGCTTTTAATTGGCCCGGTTGCAGAACCTGCCTCAAGTGAAAATACAGCATCTTGTAATTCGCCTAAAAGCTGGTCTTTGTTAAAAAATCCAATATCAAGCAGGTCGGGATCGGCACCTGCCTTTGCGGCGGCGTCTGTTATCGAAGCACCCTTGGCAATTAAATCGCTTGCAGCTTTTGCCGATGTTTCGTCTTCGACAAGTATTTGTTTTAATTTGCGTCGTTCTGGTGAAATGAATTCGTCGACACGCTCGTCATAGGTTGATTTAAGCTCCGCCTCGCTTATTTCGATGTTCTTTGCCACATCCTCAGCCTTGAGAATGATGGTGGTGAATTTACGATATTCAGGTGCCATGAAAATCCTGGAATTATCTTTGTGAAATGTTCTGAGCTCATCATCGCTTGGCTTAGTAAAATTTGCTATGGACGAATGGTCAACGCGAACCATTTCCAATACGCGCTTTTCACCATTGTGGGCTTGAACCAGCTTGGCCAAAAGCGGTGGCACTTCAACACCCGCCCTTACTGGTAAAAGATATTGCAACCGCGCCATGTTGTTACGAACGCGGGCAACGTATGATTCTTCGCTAAGGCCGGCACCCCGCAACAATTGCATAAAGCGATTGCGGTCAAACGAACCCGCTTCGTTAAAAAATTCCGGCGAGCGTTTTATTTCGTCCAGCACCACCGCATCGGAAATGCCAAGACCAATATCCTTCGCCCCCAAATCATAAAGCGCGGTGTTTATAAGGCGGTTTAGCAACGCATCACCAATCCCAAACAGTTTTGCCTGTTCAGGGGTAAACTCTTGGCCGAGAACGGGTTTTAGTCGTTCGACCTCGCGACCCAGTTTGCTGCGGAATTCTTCGGGCGATATTTCCACATCCCCTATGGTCGCAACCGATACGCGCCCGGCCTTTGATGAGAACACATCGCCAATGCCCCATGCGGCAAAGCTGAGTATCAACAGGCCCAGCAATACTTTGACGACAATGCCAGAGGCAGACTTTCTTAAGAATTCAAGCATGAATGGAAAAAACCCTTGGATGGTGCCCGGGCATTTATATGTGTGCGCCCCGACAATGGTTTATGAAAATATTTGGCGCATAATAGGAGCGCATCCCCCGATCTGGCAAGCCATTGTGAGCAATCGCTAAACCCACCCCACCCTTTAGAGTATATACCCCGGGTCTGGCTCTGTGGTAGAAGTGCCAAAATCAATTTAACTCAATTAAATGCTTTTTATGGGGGTTCTTGAATATGACCGCGTCTCGTCGTCCACTTATAGCCGGAAACTGGAAAATGAATGGCAAAACTGCCGATGGGGTGGCTTTGGCCTCTGGCGTTGCCGAAAAAATGAAGGCAGCAGGCGATGTTTCCTTCGATTTGTTGGTTTGCCCGCCGTTTACACTGGTTTCCAGGGTTGGCGACGCCATCAAGGGCTCCGGCGTTATGTTGGGTGGGCAGGACTGCCACACGGCACCATCCGGCGCCCATACGGGCGATACCTCGGCGGAAATGCTGGCGGATTTGG
Source organism: Thalassospiraceae bacterium (assembly GCA_030637845.1). Classification (GTDB taxonomy): domain Bacteria; phylum Pseudomonadota; class Alphaproteobacteria; order Rhodospirillales; family Magnetovibrionaceae; genus DAOVVL01. The sequence continues at coordinate 3,486 of DAOWFT010000154.1, read as the reverse complement.
GCTGTGGTTGTGAAATTGTCGGCCATTCAGAGCGCCGCACCAACCACAAGGAATCCGACGAATTGGTATTGGCCAAGGCAGAGGCCGCACACGCAAACGGCCTTGTTGCTATTATATGCATTGGCGAAACCGAGTCCCAGCGCGATGCCGGTAAAACCCTCGATGTGAACGGATCGCAGGTGGCAGGCTCGGTTCCTGCCGGTTCCACCGCCAAAAACACGGTTGTTGCCTACGAGCCGGTCTGGGCCATTGGCACCGGACGCACCCCAACCAATGACGAAGTTCAGGAAGTTCATGCCTTTATCAGGGCCGAACTTGTCAAAAAAGTGGGGGCAGACGAGGCCGGTGCCATGCGCATCCTTTATGGCGGCTCCATGAAGCCGGGCAACGCCAAGGAGCTAATAGCCCTTGAGGACGTTGATGGTGGGCTTATCGGCGGTGCCAGCCTTAAGGCCGATGATTTCTGGGCCATAGCCCAAGCATCTGTCTAAAAAGGACAAAAATCCGAAAAATACCTCAAAAACACTGGAAAAACGCTTCCCAAGCGGGCTTTTTGCGGCTAAATACGGCCCCAACAAGTGAACATCAACAGGATTTACGCCCATGATCACCGTTATTTTGGTTATTCATCTGATGCTGGCCATCGCCTTGATAGGCGTGGTTCTTATTCAGAAAAGCGAAGGCGGCGCATTGGGTATGGGCGGCGGCGGTGGCGGCGCAGGCGGCGGTGGATTTATGACCGCACGCGGTACCGCAAACTTGCTTACCCGCACCACAGGTATTCTGGCCGCACTTTTTATGTCGACCTCAATTATTTTGGCTATTTTAAGTGGCGCAGGCAAGGAACGCAGTTCCATTCTCGATCAGTCAGAGATTGCGCCAATTGCTGCACCCGATAGCGCGCCAAGTGTTCCGGTGGCTAAATGATGGGGCGCCAAACTATGGAACGATTGTTTCAAACATCTAAAAAAATTATACCAGAGGCGGCTTCAGAGAGGTCGCCTCTTTTTTTTGTAAAAGTTTTAATTTTTTATCGTCAAATGATTTGCCCTTTAAACAGACTCGGATATAGTCACATTCCATGACGCGTTTCATTTTCATAACCGGCGGCGTGGTATCCTCACTTGGTAAGGGTTTGGCCTCCGCAGCACTTGGCGCGGCGCTTCAAGCACGCGGATACAAGGTCCGCCTGCGCAAGCTTGACCCCTATATCAATGTCGACCCCGGAACCATGAGCCCTTATCAGCATGGTGAGGTTTACGTTACCGACGACGGGGCCGAAACCGATCTTGATCTCGGCCATTATGAACGCTTTACCTGCGTTGATGCCCGCCAATCCGATAACGTAACAACCGGCAGGGTCTATTCCGAGGTTTTGGCCAAGGAACGCCGGGGCGATTATCTCGGTGCAACCGTGCAGGTCATTCCCCACATTACCGATTCCATAAAAGAATTCGTCATGGGCCATGTTGGTGACGAGGATTTCATGTTGATCGAGGTCGGCGGAACCGTTGGCGATATTGAAAGCCTGCCGTTCCTCGAGGCCATTCGCCAATTGGGCAATGAATTGGGGCGTGAGCGCGCGCTTTATATACACCTGACCTTGCTTCCATACATTCCAACGGCGGGTGAGCTTAAAACCAAGCCAACCCAGCATTCGGTCAAAGAATTGCTGGCGGTTGGTATTCAGGCAGACATTTTATTGTGCCGCGCCGATAGGGAAATCCCCGAAAGTGAGCGCAAAAAGATCGCACTATTTTGTAATGTCCCGGTTGAAGCGGTTATTCCGGCGCTTGATGTTTCAACTATTTATCAGGTTCCCATTAGCTATCACGAACGGGGGCTGGACGAACAGGTTTGCAAACGCTTTGGTCTTGATGCACCAAAGCTTGACCTTTCGCGTTGGAAAGAAATTGTTGAACGGGTAACAAAACCCGAAGGCGAAGTGACCATTGCCATTGTCGGTAAATATGTTTCGTTGCTTGATGCCTATAAATCATTGTCCGAAGCACTTACCCATGGCGGTATTGCAAATAGCGTCAAAGTTAATCTCAAATGGTTTGATGCCGAAGTATTTGAACGCGAAGACGTTGTTCACCATCTTGATGGTGTGCATGGAATATTGGTTCCCGGTGGTTTTGGCGAGCGCGGTACCGAAGGAAAAATAGAAGCGGTTCGTTTTGCTCGTGAAAGAAACATCCCTTATTTTGGTATCTGTCTGGGTATGCAGGTTGCGGTTATTGAGGCAGCCCGCAATCTGGCAAGCATTGATGGTGCCGGCTCAACCGAACTTGGCAATCCATCGGAGCCGGTTGTTGGCCTGATGACCGAATGGGCGAAGGAAGGCGAGTTGGAAAAACGTGGAAAGAAAGGCGACCTTGGCGGAACCATGCGTTTAGGCGCCTATCCTTGCGCCCTGACCAAGGGTAGCCGCGCCCACCAGATTTATGGTGCGGACGAAATAAGCGAACGCCACCGCCACCGTTACGAGGTAAACACAGCATATAAACAAAAATTGGAAGACGCCGGGCTAAGCTTTTCCGGCATGTCGCCCGATGGGATTTTGCCGGAAATTGTAGAAATTCCTGAACATCCGTGGTTTGTTGCCGTACAATTCCATCCTGAATTAAAATCGCGCCCGTTTGAGCCGCATCCGTTATTTGTTTCTTTCATTGATGCCGCGGTACAGCAATCGAGACTGGTTTAAGGGCCATATCGTAGATGACAAAAGCTAGGCACATAAATGTAGGTAACGTTGCTTTTGGCAACGACCTTCCGCTCACGCTTATTGCCGGGCCGTGCCAGCTTGAAAACCGCGACCATGCCATGATGATGGCAACCGCGCTAAAGGAACTGACCGACAAGCTCGGCATCGGTTTCGTGTTTAAGGCATCGTTTGATAAAGCCAACCGCACATCGCTATCGGGGCAGCGGGGCAGTGGGCTCGATAATGCCATACCGGTATTTAAGGAAATAAAATCAGAGCTGGGCGTTCCCATTCTGACCGACGTACATGAAATATCACAGTGCGAACGGCTTTCGGGCGTGGTTGATGTTTTGCAAATACCTGCATTCCTTTGTCGCCAGACCGATTTATTGGTTGCGGCGGCCAAAACCGGATTGGTGGTAAACGTAAAAAAGGGCCAGTTTTTGGCACCGTGGGATATGAAAAACGTTGTCGCCAAAATAAGCGATAGTGGAAATCAAAACGTCATGGTTACCGAACGCGGTTCCAGCTTTGGCTACAACACATTGGTTGCCGATATGCGCTCGCTGCCGCAAATGGCGCATGATACCGGGTTTCCGGTTATTATGGATGCGACCCACGCGGTGCAACAGCCGGGCGGCGAAGGCGCGTCAAGCGGCGGCGACAGACGTTTTGCCCCGGTACTGGCCCGGGCCGCAGTTGCGGTTGGGGTGGCTGGGGTATTTATTGAAACCCACGACAACCCAGATAGCGCACCCAGCGATGGCGCAAATATGATT
>DAOWFT010000043.1 GCA_030637845.1 Thalassospiraceae bacterium | reverse complement strand
ATCCCATCGGCAAATGACGAACTGTCGCCGGGTGACGCGGTTTATTTTGTGGTCGATTCCGAACAGCAGGAAAGGGCGCTTTCAGCCTTTGGTCACGAAGAAACAGAAGCCAGACGCCTGGTCATCTTCGGTGGCGGTAATATCGGTATGTTTTTGGCAGAAGAGCTTGAGGAAAGCGGGCAAAATCTAAACGTAAAGCTTGTCGAGCTTGACCCCGAACGGGCAGAAAAAGCCGCGACCAAGCTGAAAAAAACAACCGTAATTCGTGCCGACGTTCTTGAATCAAACATTATCGAAGAAGCAAATATCGGTCATGCCGAAGCGGTCATCGCGGTTACCAACGATGATGAAACAAACATACTTTCATCGCTTTTGGCCAAACGCGCCGGGGCCAAACGCGCCATAACCCTTATTAACAAGACGGCCTACGATCCATTGATTGGGTCTCTTGGTATTGATGTGGTGGTTGAACCACGAAATATCACAGTTTCAACCATCATTCAGCATGTTCGTCGTGGCCGAATACATTCGGTACATACGCTGGGAGAAAATTATGGCGAACTTATCGAGGCCGAAGCCTTGAAAACATCGCCCCTAGTCGGCGGTCCATTGCTCGATGCCAAGCTGCCCGATGGTGTGCTGATAGGAGCCATCGTTCGCGGTGACGAGGTTATAACCCCGCGCGGGGATACGGTTGCGCAAACCGGTGACCGTATTGTTGTGTTTGCCGCATCCGATGTAATTCGCAAGGTTGAAAAGATGTTCTCGGTACAGCTTGAATATTTCTAGGCCAAAACGGATATGACCCCAGTTCCTGAAAACATCATAAAACCCAGGGCAATCATTTTTGATTGGGACAACACGCTGGTTGACTCGTGGGTGGTAATTCACGATGCCCTGAACGCCACCCTTGGCGATTACGGTATGGAAAAATGGTCCTTGGAGGAAACAAAGTCCCGGGTTGCCCATTCCATGCGCGACAGCTTTCCTGACATTTTTGGCGATGAGTGGGAGCGTGCGGGCGAGGTTTTTTACGGCCATTTTGAAAAAACCCACCTTGAAAGGCTATCCCCATTACCCCAAGCGGAAAATATCCTCGGTGAGTTATCAAAAATGGGGATATACACGGGCATAGTCAGCAATAAAACCGGGCGTTTGCTGCGTCTTGAGGTAAACCACCTTGGCTGGGATAAAATGCTAGGGACCATTATTGGTTCCGGCGATGCCAAGCGGGATAAACCGGCCAAAGATCCGGTAGAAATGGCCCTTTCGGGAAGCAGTATCCCCCCCGGGCCCGATGTCTGGTTTGTGGGTGATGCCCCGATAGACATGGAATGCGCCATAAATGCCGGGTGTCTGGCCGTGCTGGTTCATGAAAAACCCCCCAATGATGCGGAATTTGGGCCATTTATGCCCCATTGGCACACGGCCCAGCTGAGCGAGCTTTCAAATCTGGCAAAGACATTGTAGGGTACGGGGATTAATAGGGGGGGTCCGGTCATCGGGGAGACCATAAATCGTAGTTTTTCGGTTAAAAATCCTCAAGAACGGTCCTAAAAAAAGCCAAAAAATAGTTGTGTTCCCGCTCAAATGTGGGGTACGACATTTTTTTGCCTAATAAATATAAAAAACAAGGAAGCGAAAAAATGGCTTCAGAAAGATCACAAAACGTTCAGGACGTGTTCCTTAACTATATCCGCAAACAAAAAACCTCGGTAACGGTGTTTTTGGTAAATGGTGTAAAATTACAGGGAATTGTCACATGGTTTGACAATTTTTCAGTTCTTTTGCGTCGCGATGGGCATACACAACTTGTTTACAAACACGCCATATCAACCATCATGCCATCAACTCCGGTTCAGCTTTTTGAACAGGAAGAGGTTATTGAGGACTAGGATTTAAGTTATTTGAGTGATAACTCCGCAAATGGCGGGGAAGCAACAGGCTCAATTGTCGATGCCACGGGGGGTGGCGAGCGGTGTTTGGTTGTCCATCCCTATCATAAATCGACCCGTTCGGTCGGTGGCGGCTTTGCGCGCTCACCCCAAGCCAGATTGGAAGAAATACTCGGGCTGGCCTCTGCCATTAATCTGGATATAGCCCATTCCGAAACCACATCAATTTCTGCCTTAAAACCAAATACTTACTTTGGAAAAGGAACCCTTGAACGCCTCGGTGCGGTTATCAAGGGCAGGGACATTACGGTCGCGTTGATAGACACCCAATTGAGCCCAATTCAACAGCGCAACATCGAGCGCGAATGGGAATGCAAGGTTCTTGATCGTACCGGAATAATTTTAGAAATATTTGGCGAGCGGGCCAGAACCAAAGAGGGCAAGATGCAGGTTGACCTCGCGCATCTTACCTACCAGCGATCCAGATTAGTTCGTTCGTGGACTCACCTTGAGCGCCAGCGTGGTGGTGCCGGATTTATGGGCGGGCCCGGTGAAACACAAATTGAAACCGACCGCCGGTTAATCGATCAACAAATTACAAAACTTAAAAAGCTGCTGAAAGATGTAAAACGAACCCGCGAATTACACCGCAGCTCCAGACGCAAGGTTCCTTACCCCATTGTTGCCCTGGTAGGCTACACCAATGCCGGAAAATCCACTATTTTCAACAAGATAACCAAGTCAAATGTTCTGGTTAAAGACCAGCTTTTTGCCACCCTCGACCCGACAATGCGTCAAATAAAGCTGCCAAGTGGGCGCGAGGCCATATTGTCGGATACGGTTGGGTTTATTTCCGATCTTCCCCATGAACTGGTTGAAAGTTTTCACGCCACCCTGGAGGAGGTTTTGGAAGCAAATATAATTATTCATGTGCGCGATATTTCCCATCCAGATAATGTGGCGCAAAAGGCCGACGTTATAGGCGTTCTCCATGAATTGGGCCTGGATGATGAATTTCTTGAAACATCCATGATAGAGGTTTTGAACAAGACCGATATGGTCGAAAAAGAGGATCTGGAAATTATCGCCAAACAGGCCGAAAGGTCGCCAATGCCGGTGGTGTTGGTGTCGGCGGTTACGGGTCATGGGGTCAAAGGCTTTCTGGAGCAGATCGATAACCATCTTAGCCAGACCATGGACGTCATTGAGGTTGATTTAAGCCCGGCAGACGGCAAGACGCTTAGCTGGCTTTATTCTCACGGCGAGGTTATTGACCGCCATGAGAGCGATGAAAACATTTCCTTAAAAGTCAGGATGAGCGAAGAAAATGTTATGCGTTTTAACCAGATGAGGGCTGGTTAGGGTTTATTAACCACGCTCACTCCTGAACTAATTTTCCAACTTTGTTTTGGTCAAATCTATCCCGTTTTTTGTCCGTTTTTTGGTGTGTGGCATGGGATTTTCGACTTGACTCCAATTATCTACTAGTAGATAATTGGATGTGATTATACACAGGTATTTTATCTTGGAAAGTGGAGGAGGGTTGAGCCGTGGCCGAAACAAAAGCACAAAAAAAGTGGCGGGATAAATATCGCCTCATCAAGACCCAGTTGAACGTGATGGCAAGAAAAGTCACCCACGATGGGCTTGATGAAATAGTCGAGACCTACAATCTGAGGGGCAAGGCAGAGGCGGTTGCTTTTTGCTGCTACATTACCCGGGCCCAGATGCAAAAGGGCTGGCATGACCCCAGATCCAAAATATTAATGGATTCAATGGTTGCCGGCTTTAGGGGGCAGCGGGATATTTATTCACCTTAAATCTTGTTTAACAATCCCGCTCGCATCGTTATATTAAAAAAAACAGCTAAAAAAACATCGCGTTCTTGATTCTTTCACACACTAATTCCTTTAGGAGATATTATTAAATGAAAACCGCTTTTCTCGGCCTGGGTGTCATGGGCTATCACATGGCAGGACATCTGGCCAAAGCAGGCCATGAAGTAACCGTATACAACCGCACCAAGGCCAAGGCCGATAAATGGGTTGGCGAATTCGGCGGTGCGGCAGCAAACACCCCATCCGAAGCCACCAGCGGCGCCGAAATAGTTTTTTGCTGTGTCGGCAACGATGATGACCTACGCTCGGTGGTGCTGGGCGATAGTGGTGCCTTTGCCGGTATGGAAAAGGGCACAATTTTTGTTGATAACACCACCGCCAGCGCAGAAGTAGCGCGCGAGCTTTACGCCAAAGGCAAAGATCTGGGGATTGATTTCATCGATGGCCCGGTTTCCGGTGGTGAGGCAGGGGCGCAAAACGCTGCTTTGACCGTAATGTGTGGCGGCGACGAAGCTGCTTTCAAAAAAGCCCAGCCCGTAATCGATGCGTTTGCCAAGGCGGTAACCCTTATGGGGCCATCGGGTGCCGGACAGCTTACCAAAATGGTAAACCAGACCTGCATTGCCGGTCTGGTTCAAGGTCTATCTGAAGCCATTAATTTCTCCGAAAAAGCCGGACTGGATACGGCATTGGTAATTGACGTTATTTCCAAGGGTGCGGCTCAGTCGTGGCAAATGGAAAATCGCGCCGAAACCATGATCGCAGGCAAGTTTGATTACGGCTTTGCGGTTGATTGGATGCGCAAGGATTTAGGCATTGTTATGGCCGAGGCCGAACGCAACGGCGCGCAAATGCCCGTAACCGCACTGGTCGATCAGTTTTACAAAGAGGTTCAGGCCATGGGTGGCAACAGGTGGGATACCTCAAGCCTGCTCAAAAGACTTACGCAGAATGATTAATATAAAATCACTCTAGATCGCTGTGGTCCCTGGCCGGGTATCCGACCCGGCCGGGGCCGGGCAGGTTATGGGCGGCGTATGCCGTAAGTCCTAATATTGCCGCCCCAATCATTACCGCAATTATAAAATACCAACCCTCGGTCACCCCTTGGCTCCCGTGAACAGCAATAAGGGCCGCAGCACCACCGGGAGGGTGGATTGTATCGGTTATGGCCATGGCCGCCATCGCACCCGCAACCGCAAGGGCCGACATGGCCCACGGCTCCACCTGAATAAAATTAGCAACCACAACCCCAACGATTGCGCCCAATAGGTTTCCAAGCAAGAGCGCCCTGGGTTGCGCCGCTTTGCTGTGGGGCATTGAAAAAACAATTACCGAAGACGCACCGAACGACCCAATCAGCAGCACCCAGTGGGGTGGCAGGTGGGTGGATAGCCATCCGATGGCGCCGATGGCCACAAGGGTGCCAATAAAGCCCCTTAAAATAAATGCTGGATTTTTCATTCTATTTTTAACAAAAGACGCGGCGTTGACTGGAAGATGTTCTTAATTCTCCAGACATACCATTTTGCAAGTTCGTCATTTTTGTCCTGTATTACCTCGGTTGCATTGTGATCAAGGGCCGGAATAGGGGACTTGACCCTTATTTCGCCCTGCATACCCAGGCCCATTTCCGCAAGACGCTGACGGTCAGCCTTGCGGATGGAGCGGCCCATCACTTCAACCAGCCCGGTGCCGGCGACGTATTTCAGGCTTATCATGCTTTCATTGCGGCGCAAAAAGGTAACGGTTTTGGTTTTTAAAAGATCGCCTTTGCGCTCCCACGTCACCCTGAAGTGACCTTGTTTGTAATATTCAACATTTTGCATGGCACTGTCGCGGGAAAGGTCGCGCATTAATACAGCAACTTTTTCGGCTTCTTGTTCTTCACTTATGGAGCCGTTCAAAAGGCCTTCGTACAAACCAACATCAACGATGTAACCATCGAAAATCATCGAATAATACCCGGCGGCATCAACCTCTATTTCAGAATCAAATCTTTGCGGAAGGTAGCAAGATGTAAGCACCAGCGCAGCCGCGCACACGACACCAAGCTTTGTCAAAAAAGCAGTTTTTTTCAATACGGTGTTGGCGTTTTTTAAAGTCATGGTTTCTTTATAATCTTTTGCAGTTCTTTTTTTACACGTTGCCACAGCTCTTCTAATTCGTCGAGTGGCGTCTCGCTAACCTTTTTGTTACCGTCCCATAAAATGCGCTCAATACCGCGGAAGCGATCTTCAAACCTTTGGTTTGCGTGACGAAGCGCGCTTTCAGAATCAACGCCTAACTTGCGGGCAAGGTTTACACAGGTAAAAAGAAGGTCGCCAACTTCGCTTTCCAGCGCCTTTTTATCACCCGACTTAATTTCCACCTTTATTTCTTCCAATTCCTCATCGAACTTTTCAAACACCGGGGCCGCATCGGGCCAGTCAAAACCAACCCGGGCGGCGCGCTTTTGTAATTTGAGCGCCCGAAGAAGCGCGGGAAGGGCGCGAGTAACCCCATCTAGGGCGCTTTCTTCGCCGCCTTCGCTGCCCGGTTTATTCGTTTTACCGGCCCGTTCGCCCTCTTTGACGTTTTCCCAGTTTTCGGTCTGCTGATGGGCCGTGTTTATTTCCACATTGCTGTCGCCAAACACATGGGGGTGGCGCCTGATCATTTTTTCACAAATGGTTTTGGCAATATCGTCAAAATCAAAAATTCCTTTCTCTTTTGCCATTTGCGCATAAAAAACCACCTGAAACAGCAAATCACCCAGTTCGTCCCTGAAGCCGTCCATATCGCCTGTATCTATGGCATCGGCCACTTCGTAGGCTTCTTCGATGGTGTGGGGCGCAATTGATGAAAATGTTTGCTCTATGTCCCACGGACACCCGGTTTCAGGGTCGCGCAAACGCTCCATAATGCCCAGAAGGAGGGTTATTTGATCGATATTGTTGTTATCATTGCTCATTTCAATGGGATTACCCCATTTGCCAGCCAATTAGCAAGCCCATTGGTAAGCCCATTGGTAAGCAAAGACATAGGGGCATATGATGGCCGTCACTTACAGCTATTGGCAAGTGCTGATAAATATTGGTAAATTGTATGCGTAGTAACCTGGTGATGTGTTTAACCCGGGACGTTAAAAGGGGCGTTAAAATTGAGCTGGCCAAAAAATGATGATGGCACTGTTGACTGGGAGTCCGTATTTACCGACCCCAAAACAGGATTTATTCCAACCGTAATCGATGCAAAATCACTGGATGCGCTTGAATCGTGCACCACAGTTGTGATTGACAGCCTGTTTGGTCGCGACAGCGACGAAGAATACCGCAAGGCCTATATGGCGGCCTTGAACCATATATTTCTATCCCTAAACGGTGACGAGCATATCGAAACCATTCGTGCGCGCCTTGTCACCATGCTGCATTCCATCAAGGAAAACCGCATTTCACGGGCGGCAGAATACCAAAAAGCCAAACAGCTTCCAGACGGTGACGAACGCCGCATGAGCCCGGATAATCCTCTGGCGGCAATTAATGTACTTGGAGAATAGATAGGAGGGCTGCAGGGTGCGGGTTTTTAGACCGGTATCCGACAGCTCCATGGCGCGCTTTATTATATAATAAAATCGCATAATGTATATTATGGAAAATTGGATATTATATTTATATACAGTTGCTTGCAAATACAAGCTAATAAAACAGATTATAAATCTAGATATCCAGAACCATACCGTCGAAGGCCACCTGAACATTGCCCGGCAGCCTTGCGCTTAAGCTTTCGTAATCAAGTCCGGGGCCAAGGTGGGTCAGGATTGCCCGCTCGGGTTTAACGCGCTCTATCCATTCAATGGCCCGGTCCACATCCAGATGGGTTGGGTGCGGCTTGTCGGAGAACGTTCCAAGCATCCACGTTTTGATGCCCGAAAGAAGCTCAAAGCCCTCTTCCCCCATGGTCACCAAATCCGTCGAATAGGCAAAATCACCAAAGCGAAACCCTAAGGTGGTCATAAATCCATGATCCTGATCTATGGGCATAACCTCAATTCCACCTGCATTAAAGCTGTTACCGGGGGTTACATTTTGCCCCTCAAGGGTCGCCTTGTAATAAAATTCCGCACCTTCGGACAATGGCTCAAAAACGTAAGGAAAACGCTGGGCTACGATTTCAAGGGTCTCTTTACTGGAAAAAAGCGGTAGCGGGCCGTTAATTAGACGATTTATGGCGCGAAGATCATCAATCCCATGCAGGTGGTCGGAATGGGCATGGGTAAGTAAAACCGCATCAAGCGATTTAATGTCAAAATCCAGCAATTGGCTGCGAAGGTCGGGCGAGGTATCCACCAAAACGCTTTTTTCGCCGTCTTCCACTAATATGGATGGCCTGAGGCGGGCATTTTTGGGGTTTTTAGGGTCGCATTTACCCCAACCCCATTCAACCGATGGGGTGCCGGAGGATGAGCCGCATCCAAGCACCGTAACCCGCATTACAGTTGCCCCCGGTTCGCCTTGGAAAATAGTTTGAAAAAGTTATCGGTGGTGGCCGTTTCAAGGGCTTTAAAATCAACTCCCTTAACCTCTGCAACTTTTTCAGCGGTAAAACGGGTATAGGCTGGCTCGTTACCCTTTCCGCGATATGGTTCCGGCGCCAAATACGGCGCGTCGGTTTCAACCAAAAGCCTGTCCAGCGGTACGGTTGAGATAACGTCACGCAACGACCCTGCGCTTTTAAAGGTAATTATGCCGGAAACGGAAATATAAAATCCCAAATCAAGGGCGCGGCGGGCGAAGCTTTCGCTGGAGCTAAAGCAATGGATTAATCCGCTAAAGGCCCCTTTTGCGTATTCATCTTCCAAAATACCAATGGTGTCGTCATCACAGTCGCGGGTGTGAACAATAACCGGCAGACCCGCTTCTCTGGCCGCGGTTAAATGGGTGCGAAAACTTTGCTGCTGAATATCGTGGGGCGCATTTTCGCGGTAATAATCCAGCCCGGTTTCGCCAAAGCCAACAACCTTTGGGTGCTTGGCGTGACCCAGCAATGTTTCAACCTCGACCAACGGCTCGCTGGATGCATTATTGGGGTGGGTTCCGACGGTACACCATATGTTTTCTCTTTTTTCCGCAACCGCAAGAACGCCGGGAAATTTTGAAAGCTCGGTTCCGATTGTAAGCATGGCACCGACGCCGGCATTTGCGGCGCGCCCATTTACCGCATCGAGGTCGGAAAACTCCGGGTAATCAAGATGGCAGTGACTATCAACCAGCATTAAGCCCCCTCCTCTTCCTCCACAAAGCGCGGGAAGACTCCTTCGGGTTTGGGCAATTCAGTTCCGGAAACAAGCGCGTGTTCGGAGCCTAAAAATTCAAAGCTGCGGTGTTCTGGGCTAATTGCCAACTGATCGAGCATGCGTTCCATGGTTTGCGGCATAAACGATTGCAGCATTACGGCAATATGGCGAATGGTTTCAGCCAAAACGTAAAGAACCGTTTCCATCCGTGCCGGGTCTTCTTTTTTAAGTTTCCATGGTGCCTGGGCATCGACATAGGCATTTGATGCGCGAATTACCAACCATATTGTCTCAATCGCCTCGTTAAACGATTGTGCATCAATATGTTCACGAACCGAGTTCAGTAATCCATGCGCCGCGCCAAGCATCACATTGTCAGCATCGCTAAATTCACCATGACGAGGAACCGCGCCTTCGCAGTTTTTATTCACCATGGAAAGCACCCGCTGGGAAAGGTTGCCAAGATCATTGGCCAGTTCGCCATTCATGCGCCCGATTAATGCTTTTCTGGAAAAATCACCATCGTTGCCAAACGGCACTTCGCGCAGCAGGAAATACCTGACCTGATCGAGGCCATATGTTTCCACCAACTCGATAGGGTCAATTACATTGCCCAGCGATTTTGAAATCTTTTGTCCTTCGTTGGTCCACCAGCCGTGGGCAAACACCCGCTTGGGCGGCTCAAGCCCGGCGGCCATTAAAAACGCCGGCCAGTAAACCGCATGAAAGCGCAAAATATCCTTGCCCACCATATGTAAATCAGCCGGCCAGTATGTTGCGTATTCGCCGGTTTCGGTTTCAGGGAAACCAACCGCGGTGATGTAGTTGGTAAGGGCGTCGAGCCAGACATACATAATATGCTCATCATCACCCGGTACCGGAATACCCCATTTAAAGGTAGTGCGCGAAACCGAAAGATCCATCAGTCCACCGGAAACAAAACTGGTTACTTCGTTACGGCGGGATTTGGGCGCAATAAAATCAGGATTGTCGTCATAGAACTTGAGCAACTTGTCCTGCCAGCTTGAAAGTTTGAAGAAATAGCTGGGCTCTTCCACCCATTCAACCGCCGCACCGGAAGGCGCTGTTTTATTGCCGTCTTTATCGGTTATCAATTCGCCTTCGCCGTAAAACGCCTCGTCACGAACCGCGTACCAGCCGGAATACGAGCCTAAATATATTTCACCCGCATCAAGCAAGCGCTTCCACAGTGCCTGTACGGATATTTTATGGCGTTCTTCGGTGGTGCGAATAAAATCATCGGTGGAAAAGTTCATCGTTCCCAACAAATCGCGAAAATTTTGCGATACGCTATCGGTGAACGTTTGCGGATCAATGTCTTTTTCCGTGGCAGATTTCTCGACCTTTTGTCCGTGCTCATCGGTGCCGCTAAGGAATTTTACATCAAAGCCATCAAGCCGCTTGAACCGGGCCAGAACATCACAGGCAAGCGTGGTATAGGCGTGGCCGATATGCGGCACATCGTTGACATAATATATGGGCGTAGTGACGTAATAACGTTTGGACGTAGCCATCGCTTAAATACTCTCCAAGCGGGTTTAAGTTATCTTGTGTTTTTAGCCGCATTTTCCAGACCAAGAAACATATCCAGTACCACCTGCTTCCTGTCCAGATTAACTGCGTCAGCCCGCGATACCAAGTGGTTGATCTTTTCCCACACATGGAACCAACGATCAAGGCTTGCTTGAGAGCCAATGCGGGCCATCATATCGGCGTCTTCTTGGGTGGCGGTGGAGCTTGGCCCCTTCCCGGAAATGCTCAGAATAACCCCCTCCAGCCACCAGCGAACAAGTCCGGTAACCGTACGGTAGGATTCTTCCGAGCCAACCCGCGATACCCTTTCGGCCAGTTTGTGTAGCGCCGGAACGTCCATTTTTGGCAATGACGACAAAAGCCTGCTCATTTCTTTCCACAAATCAAGCCCACCAGCCTCAGCCAAGGCCAGCGCCCGGCCAATGGATCCATCTGAAAGCTGCGCCAAACGGGCAGCGTCTTTTTCGCTTAAATCAGGTATGTAGCCCTTGGCCAGAGATGCCACCATTGATGTTTCCAGCGGGCGCATCTGCATTTTTATGCAGCGCGAACGAATGGTCGGCAACAGGCTCGCGCTATTGTGGCAAACCAATAACAAAATTGCCCGCGAAGGAGGTTCTTCCAGAACCTTTAAAAGAGCATTTGCGGCATTGGGGTTCAGCTCGTCAACGCTATCGACCACCACAACGCGCCAGCCGCCTTCGGCCGGGGTCATGGAAAGAAAATGGCCAATGCCACGTACATCATCAACCCCGATAACCTTTTTCAGCTTTCCGGTTTTTTCATCGCGCCTTAGTTCAATTGAAAATAAATCGGCATGGCCGCCCGATGCCACCCGCTGAAACACCGGGGTGTTTTCAGCAATAAAAAGCGCACCATCGTCTGTGATGTTTGCCTCCTTGCTTTCGGGGGTAGACTCTTCGCCAAATAATCCGGCGCCAAGATCGGGGGCTTTGACAATGGTGTCGTTATTAACCCCCTCGCCCGTACTAAGTATGTGTCGGGCAAAGCGGTATGCCAGCGTGGCCTTGCCAATTCCCCGGAGCCCGGAAATCAACCATGCGTGATGCATGCGCCCTGAATTAAAACTTTCCAGTAGATTTTTTTCAATATCTAGGTGGCCGCTTAAGTGCGGGTTCTTTCTCGGGGGCGGATACAGATCATCTTCTGTATTTTCTTCTTTTTTGCTCTTCTTTTTTGCCGGTGCCATTATATTTTTACCCCCAGCTTTTCCGTTACTGCATCCTTAATGGCGGCAAAAACCCCGTCTTCATCAAGTTCGCCATTTATAATAACGCAACGCTTGCTATCGGCTTTGGCTATTTCAAGGAAACCATCTCTCAGGCGTTGATGGAAATCATCTCCCATACGCTCGTATCTGTCTTCGCCTTGGTTTCTTGTGCCTGCACGAGAAAGACCGACCCCCGGTGAAATATCAATTATCAATGTCAGGTCCGGCTTGAAATCGCCAAACACGTCGCGATAAATATTTTCAATAACGCCTTTATCGACGCCATGGCCATACCCCTGATAGGCCATGGTTGAATCGGAAAAGCGATCAGATATTACCCATGCGCCATTTTTCAGTGCCGGCATCACGGTTTTATCAAGGTGTTCAGCCCGGGCCGCGGTATGAAGAAGAACTTCGGCCATGGGCGCCCAGCGGTCCGTATTGCCGTTGACTAAAAGATTTCTAATCTCTTCGGCCCCCGGCGCACCGCCGGGTTCGCGGGTGGCGACTACTTTTATGCCGCTGCCTTCAAGGGCTGAGGCCAGGCGTTTTATCTGGGTTGATTTACCAGCCCCTTCGCCGCCTTCAAGTGTGATGAAATGCCCCCTGCTCAATGCACGGCGTCCTTTTTATTCTGAAGTGCCCCATAGAATGTAATTAATCGCGGCCATTAACCGACCTGTCAGGCCTAGTTTTTTAACGTCCTCACCCGCAATTAGCGGAATCTCGATAGGGTCGACGCCGGGCGCACTAATGTTCAGGGTTGCAACGCGATCACCCTGAACAATTGGCGCCGGAATTGGGGCTTCATATATTGTTTTAACAACCATTTTACGGCGTGAACTTTTGGGCAGGGTCAAGATCAGGTCGTTTTCAATAACCAATGGAATGTTGGGTGCCTTGCCAAGCCATACTTCGGCATCGGTTACAACGTCGCCTGCTTTAAAAAGAGCGTAGTTATCAAATTCGCGAAAACCCCATTCAAGCAATCGCTCCGATTCAGACGAGCGCATTTTTTTTGATACCAGACCGCTTGCAACCAGCACCAAACGCCTATCGCCGCGTACGGCAGACGCCGCAAGGCCGTAACCGGATTCTTCTGTGTGCCCGGTTTTTAGTCCATCAACACCCATTTCCTTGTAGAGAAGCGGGTTGCGGTTGGACTGGCTGATGCCGTTATAAATAAACTTGGTTTCACTATAGTAATGATAGTATTCGGGGAATTCATTGATTGTAATCTTGGCCAGCTTTGCAATATCGCGAGGTGACATTCTATGCTCAGGGTGCGGCCAGCCAGTTGAATTCTTAAACGTGCTTTCAATCATATCCAGTTCGCGGGCGCGTATTGTCATTTCCTCGGAAAACGCTTCTTCGCTGCCGGAAATACCCTCGGCAACAACTATGCAGGCATCATTTCCGCTTTGAACAACAATTCCACGGATAAGGTCTTCGACCCGCACCCGCATGCCCGGCTCGAGGAACATGGTTGACCCGCCGGTTTTTGCTCCGCCCTTGCGCCAAGCGTTTTCAGAAACGTAAAATTTATCATCAAGCGAAAGCCGTCCGTCTTTGAGGCGCTCAAAAACCATATAAAGGGTCATTAGCTTGCTCATGGATGCCGGCGGCATGGCGATAACACCGCCCTTATCTAAAAGAACGGCACCGGTGGTAACATCCACAAGATATGCCTGTGTCGCCGGCGTTTCAGTTGCGGTGGCGGCTGTGGCATCCGTAGCCCAGATGGGCAGGACAAAGCCCAGCGCAAATATCATCAATGAAAGCTGGCGGAAGAAAAAACGTGAAACTGAAACCATTAGATAAAAAAGCCTTTCCTGTAGCAATCCCTATGCCCACTGATACCCATAAAAGTCGGCAAAACAAAGGCATAAAGACACAATCAACCCGAACAATACGCGCACCATTTCCCGGGGCCAACCCCAAACAGCCCTGTTTTGTGCCACTTGAGCGTTAAATATGTGGAAAATCAGTTGGTGATGGATTTTTCAACCACCGTTCTGGCATTGGGGTAGCCGATTTCACTGACCATTTCGAGAAGGGTATCGGCCTCTTCAACCCCTGAAATTGGGCCAAGACGAACCCGAAACAGTTCGCGCCCGCCGCTTTGTACCGGGGATATTCCGACATTACCCAGTTTCTTCAGGTTGGCCAGCACCCTTTCGGCGTTGGTTAGGTCGGAAAATGCGCCGGCCTGTATGTACATGCTGGTTGGCGAGACGGGAACCTTGGCCAGTTCACCGACCCTGGATGTAGGATTTGTGGCGGGCAGCGAGACGGGTTCTGTGGATGCGGATGCGATTTTAATTTCAGGCAAAGGCTCACTCGCAACCGGTTCTTTCGACAAGTTCGCAGAATTAATAGCCGGCAGATCATCGGCCCTTACCACCTTGCCCACCTTGCCCGCCTTGAGCTGTTCGGCCAAGGCCCTGCTTTCCTTGGCAAGTATGGCAACCCTTACCCGTGCGGTTCCCTTATCCTCAAACCCAAGCATTTGGGCGGCGCGGCGCGACATATCAATAATGCGGCCACGGGCATAGGGGCCGCGATCATTAATTCGCACCACTAACGAGCGACCATTTTCAAGATTGGTTACGCGCACAATCGAAGGCAGGGGCAGCGTCTTGTGCGCCGCCGAAGCCTGCCACTGATCGAATGTTTCGCCATTGGCGGTTGGCTTGCCGTCAAAGTTTGGGCCATACCATGAGGCAATTCCGGTTTTGTCGTAATTCCAGTCTTCGGCCGGACGGTACCAGACGCCATTAATCTGATATGGATTGCCTATTTTATAATTGGATGATTGCTGGCCTTTTTTCATTCTTTTTGCCGTGTGCATCAAAAACTGTGTTTCAGCACAGGCGCCGAGCATCAAGCCGACCAATGAGACGGCAATTATTTTAAGAATAGGCATTATTAACCCACCGCATTAGTTGAAAAAAGCTGACCATATCTGGGGGTAATAATCCCACGTCAAACTTTCAGAAACATTAAGAGAGCCGCCCTACTTATGCTTTTTATGACCCTTTGATATGCGACAATATTTCAAGCGACGGGTGACCATCGGGAACCATTCCTTTATCTTTTTGATAAGATCGGATGGCGTCTCTGGTTTTTGATCAAATAATTCCATCAGCCGGGCCCGGGTCATACCCGGCATCTATTAATAACTGCTGCAATTGTTCCGATTGGACAAACGACAGGCTTTTACTATCCCGGGGGCCCAGGGTGGTAAGTGGGCCTTTGCCGATTATCCTATCGGCCAGATGACCAATGGCAAGGGCATAAAACTGCGACTGGTTCCAGCGCATGGTGGTGCGAAAATTACCATAAACAAGAAACTTCGGCCCGACGTGTCCGGCTGGGGCCAAAAGCGATGCCACAACATCAGCCTTGGGAAGATTTCTGCCATCAACGCGACGCACCCCAAGTGCCTGCCAGTCAGCCAATGGTTTTTTGATT
>DAOWFT010000195.1 GCA_030637845.1 Thalassospiraceae bacterium | reverse complement strand
CTGCCTCCAGCTACCAATAAAAACCCCCCGGTTCCTGAAAATGGAGCCGGGGGGTTTTAATTTTATGCCGCGCGGATGAGCGACGAATGCAGCGTGAAGCTGTCTTCCACATAGTCCAGCAGGAAGTGCACACCGTCATCAATGGCAAGGGTTCCGGTATCTACCAGTAACTCTGGCTTTTGCGGTGCTTCATAAGGTGCACTGATGCCGGTAAACTCAGGAATTTCCCCAGCGCGGGCACGTTTGTATAGTCCCTTGGGATCACGCTCTTCACAGGTTTCAAGGCTGGCATGTACGAACACCTCGTGAAAGCCCTCGCCGATTATTTCCCGTGCCATGTCGCGGTCTGACTGATAGGGGGAGATAAAGGCGGTTACCACCAAGGTGCCGGATTGGGCAAAAAGCGCCGCCACCTCGGAAATCCGGCGAATGTTTTCGCTACGGTGTTCGGGCGAAAAGCCGAGATCATTATTAAGGCCCGCACGCACATTATCGCCATCAAGCACATAGGCCTGATATCCCAGCCCGTGTAAGGCGTTTTCCAGTCCAAGCCCCAGAGTGCTTTTACCAGAACCGGAAAGCCCGGTTAGCCACAAAACGCCGCCCTTGTGGCCGGTGCGGGTCCAATGGTCTTGGGGGCTGACCGGGTGTTCGACCGTATAGATGTTGCGCTTTGCGGCGTAGGCCGCGCGTTTTTTGTCATGTTCGCTCATATTATTATCTCCAATTAATGTCTTGTTGTTGCTAATTTTTATGCCAAGGCAATTGTATGAATTCCACATTCGGTTTTTTGCTGGCCGCACCAGCGTCCGGCGCGAACGCCTGCTTTTGCTGCCGCCTTGTGGGTGCAGGTGCTGCAACCGATGGAACGGTATCCGCTGTCCACCAGTGGATGGCGGGGAAGCTGCCTTAGCAGAAAGGTTTCCTCGATCCGGGTTTGCGACCAATGGGCAAGCGGGTTGAGCTTGATTTGCCATCCGCTTCTTTCTGCGGTTAACAGGTTTGATCTTTCACCGCCATGAAAGCTCTTTCGTCCGGTAATGATTACATCAAAGCCGGAAACCTCACTGGCATTTGGTATCACCTTGCGAACATTGCAGCAGGCATCGGGGTTTGAAAGGTAAAGGTCACCATTCGGGTCGGCATCGTTGATGGATTTTTCATCTGCCTTGACGGTTCTGACATCGCGTAAACCAAGGTGGGCGGTCAAGCGGTCACGGTAGCCGAGGGTTTCAGCGAACAACCTGCCGGTATCAATAAAGATAACCGGGATTGTGCGGTCAATCCCGGCAACCATATCCAGCAGCACGGCCGATTCAGCACCGAATGAAGAAGATACCGCCACCCGTCCTGCAAGCGGGCCATTAATTACCGTTTCCAGTAATTGCCTGCCTTCGAGATGTTGCCACTCATTAGCCCAGACATGGGCGGCAGCGGTGAGGCGCTTTTTATTATTGCTCATTCTGCCGCCCCCGCCGTTATATAGCCGGGGACGTCCTGAAGGATTGCCTCAACCCGGGAAGTTGCCAGCGTTTGCCACTGGGCGATTTCCGCATCAATTTCATTTGCCTGCGCGCCGTGTTTAAAATCAAGCTGGGCATCAAGGGCGGATTGTAAGCCGTCCAACAGTACGCGGTCGTGCGACCAGATACTTTTAACGGCGGACAGCACCTCATCCTTACCGCCACCTTTATTTTCACCGGCATTTTCACCGGCGATGACCAGCAGGCGACGGGCGGGCAACAGTATGGCAAGCTCGGCGTAGGCCACCGCATCAACCCTGTTGCCGATGGAAATTGCGCGCCCGACGTTTTCACGCGCGACCCGGGCAAGATCGGACAGGTGTTCGGCCACGGTACTGCCCGCGGCGCATTCACCGGTTGATGTTTCCGGCGGCGCGAACGGCTGGTCGTCATGAATATCGAAAAGCAGCTCGGATTTTTCCCGTTCGGAAACCTCCAGCGCCGGTTGAATAATCATGGCAATGCCGTCTTTGCCCAATGCTTCCGCCCAGGTGCGAACGTTGCTGCCTTCGTCTATGCGTTCATCAAAGGCGCCAAGCAACAGGCGCAGCACCTCCGCCACCTGTCTGGCCGGAATATAAGGCCCGGTGATGCCGTGCTGTTTTGCGCTTCCACCCAGATGCAATTGGTAATGCGGTGCGGGTTTGCCGTCTATTTTCTTGGCGACGCCATGAAAACCGATATCGGCAATGTGGTGATGACCGCAAGAGTTATGGCAGCCGGAAATACGGATACGTAGGTGCGGCAAACCTGCAAACCCGGCCTGAACGTCGAGTATCTGGCTGGCCAGAGCGTTGGCATCGGTAATGCCGATGGCGCAGGTGGATGAGCCGAAGCAGGTAACCAGATCGTCAAGCGGGTGCTCGCGTCCGCTGGCATCAAGGCCAATACGCTTGGTGCCGGCAATAAATGCCTTGGCCGAAATCTTGCTCAAACCGGTTGCGATAAGGTTTTGCTCGCGCGTCAGTATCAGTTCGCCATTATTCGATGTTTCGGCAAGATATAATATTTTATTTAATTGTTCCGAAGACAAAATTCCCAACGGCACATCAATGCCGAGCGAAACGCTTCCGTCCGAATGATTAACCGGTCCCAGCAGGCGTTTGGGTGTTGCGGTTATTTCATTATTACGCCATGTCAGTTTTTCCCACGGGCGGCGGGGCAGGGATTTTATTTTTTCAAACTCAGCTCGAATTAATTGAGCAAATTTTTCCGCGCCGAATTTATCGACGAGAAATTTAAGCCGCGATCTGTTTTTGTCGGCCCGGTTTGAATGACGATGATGGACGCGGGCAACGGCTTCCTGAACAGCGGGGAGATCGTGTTCAGAAACAAAATCGAAAACATCGACAGCGGTCCGGGGGTGCGTGCCCAATCCACCACCGGCAACAACACGGAAACCGGAATTTCCGTTTTTGGTCGTTGCTATAAAGCCGAGATCATCAATTGCCGTTAGCCCGCAATCCAAATCACATCCGGATACTGATGTTTTAATCTTGCGCGGCATGTGTTGGACCAGCGGGTGGCGTAACCACGAGCGCGCCAGCCTGTCGGCGACTTCAACCGCGTTTGTAGTTTCGTTGGGGCAAAACCCCGAAAGGGCGCACGCGGTGGTATTGCGAAAAGTGCCGCCCGATGCTTCACGGGTGGTAACGCCACCCAGGTCTAGCTCCTCAAACAAATCATAAAGACTGTCGAGCTCGACAAAATAAAGCTGGATCGCCTGCCGGGTCGTGATGTGGATGGAGCCTCCGGCATGGCTGGTGTTGGCCTTGGCAATGGTGCGGGCCTGCGCAATGTTCAGGCGCCCGCCGGGAACCTTGATCCGCACCATGTATTGACCCTTCTGGCGTTGTTCGTAAATACCGAAACGAAGGCGAAAGGTTTTCCAACGCTCTTCATGCCAGTGGCCGGCCTTGTAATTGTCGAGGCCGGATTTGAATTCTTCAAGATCGGCACTTGAAGCCAATGCCACAGGCTTTGGTGCGGTGTAGGGGCGGCTGTTTGTTTGTGCGTTCATGATTGCTGTTCCCTTGAGCTTTGGGGCCCGTGGAAGAACGATCCACGGCGCTTTAGCGATTGGTAGCGCGGTCGCAAGCTGCCCGTTCAAATTCCCGCGTGACGAATGTCCTGAGGACAATAAACAATATAAATATGTTATTGTCAACTAGACTCTCAAAATAAAATGTAGATATATATTATAATACGTAAAATATTTGTATTATTAAAAAAGCAAAGTATTTAGCTTCTTTAAACACACCATTTGTTTTGTGTAATAAATTACCGGCGGCGCGTATTCCTTGAGGAGGGGGGTAGGAAATATCGCGCCGCCGGGTCCACAGCGCCTCAGGGGGGGGTGAGGGCGGTGTGGGTAATCTGGTTTCAGGCCTACTTACCCTTCATGGGACGCCAACCAATCAAGCACAACTTTCTTGCCGGTCATTCCCATATGCACATTTGCTGTGCCGTCGGGGTCATAAAGGTGCACGCGGGGCAGTTCACCCCGCCACTTGGAATCCACAACGCTTCGCAACCGTGCCGGTATTGGATCAGCGAAAGCCCATATCTCAAACCCCTTCATATCTTCACGTTCCAACACCTGATTTATGCGCTGTTCGTTCTCTATGGGGTCGGTCGTCACCAGCACCAGATCAAAGTTCGGGTATTGGTCACGTATCTCGCGCCAGACTTCCATTTCCTTGACACAGATGCCGCAATAAACCGACCAGAAGGCCAGCACAAATGGCTTGCCATCCCGGCTTTCTACGATCCCGGCAAGACTTTCCTTTTGGAATGGTTTTAGCGTTTGCTCACGGGTATCCGTTTCATAAAGGGTATCTGTTTCATAAAATTCAGCGACAGCAATTGACGCCACGCCACTTACTATCGCAATGCCAAGGATAATGATTAAAAAACGTTTTCGTGAAATCCCTTTTCGTAAAGACATGGTGTCATTCTCCCGTTACGTCGAAAACACGAAACCCTGCATCCGCCGTGCGCCACGTGGCGTAAACTTTGCCACCATGGGCAACCAGAAACGGATGGTCAGATGCGGCGGTTGAGGTGGCGACAATCCGGCCCGGGTCCCAGGTAACGCCCTTATCCTTTGAGGCCATAACGCGAAAACGTGTGCGCTCACCATCGAAGTCCTTCCATGCCACATAAACAATGCCACCCGTTGCCAACGTAAATGGATGCTCGGCCTGACCGCCATCGGCGCCAATTTCCAGAATTCCCGCGAAGGTTTTTCCGTTATCCATTGAGCGCGCGTAAAATGGCCCTTGGCGTAACTCTCCCGCCGTGTACCAGGTGGTGTGAAAAATTCCGTCGTCGTCGATGTCTATGGAAGGTCCGTGGTGGGGACAGCTTTCTATCGCCCAGTTATCAACGCTATGACGTCCAATTTCGTCGGGTTTGCCGTCATTATTTATCCGTGCCACGGCATGGTCACGCATGCCGTCGAATATATGACGCCAAACTATGACCGGGCGGCGTCCGTCTTCCATATCCATGGCGACGCGGCAACATTCGCAAGTGTGGTGAGCGAGAAGGGTGTTGGGGCTGAAGGTCGCGCCACGATCTTTGGACGTCACATAATAAATGGCCGATCCCGGATAAGGTGTTTTTGTTGCCTTGGCGGCAAACAGATCGCGTTTATCAAGCCAGGTGATGGTTAGCTCACCCTCGTCATTAACGCCCAGAGTTTCAAATCGCAGGCTGCTTTTCGTTTTACCATCGTTGATGGAACGTGGGGCATCAAAGGTCTTGCCGCCGTCCAGCGAGCGGCTGAACAAGACATCGCCCGTGTATTTCTGTTTCGCATGGATGGTATAGGTCACATAAATGTCACCCTGTGGACCAATAACCGGCTTGGGGCGGTTCTCGCCGTTATTGTCGATGGATTGGGCCTGCCGATTGACCCGAACGGGGG
>DAOWFT010000024.1 GCA_030637845.1 Thalassospiraceae bacterium | reverse complement strand
CGTCGCCCTGGCTGCGCGCGTGCTTTCATCGGCGACATTGCGATCGATATGATTTTTGTTTTCAATAACAAATTCAAATAGCTCGTCAACAATACCGGAAATACGATCAGGACCGTCTTGCCCATCCTGATTTATAGGTTTTTCACTATCTCTAATGTTGTCCAATTTTCTGCGCCCCCACCAAAATAATGTGTCTTAATATAAAAGCAATTCTGCCACAGTATTAGTACGCTAACAACCAGTCTTAACGGATGGACCAAAGGGAGAAATCAGCCAATATAGCCGTAAGCAACTGCCAGCAAAAACCCACCTAGCAAAATACGATAAATAACAAAGGGGGTAAATGTTGCACGCCTTAGCCATGCCATCATCAAGAATATGGCAACAAACGCGGTTATGAATGAAAGAAACATCGCAACTAATACACTTGCGCTCAGGCTTGCATCGCCAGCTTGGAAAAGCTCGTAACCTTTTAATGTGCCCGCACCAATAATGGTCGGTATGGAAAGCAGCATTGAAAATCTGGCGGCATCAGATCGCTCCATCCCCAACAAGCGGCCGGCCGTCATGGTAATGCCCGAACGAGACGTGCCGGGAATTAATGCCAATACCTGTGATAGGCCGATTATAATTATGTCGAATAATCTAAGGTGCTCTATCCTTTTAAGGGTCAGCCCGAACCTGTCTGAAATCCACAGCAATATGCCAAAGCCAAGGGTCGTCCAACCGATTATGGTTATGGAGCGAATCCCCTCTGCGTACGCGGAATTGAGAAAGAACCCGGCTATCACCACCGGGATGGTGCCAATACCCAAATACATGACAAGGCGGGTGTCGCCGTTAAAGCCGCGACCTTTTGCCCCGCGCCATAGGCCGGTTAGCATCCGGGCAATGTCTTTTCTTAGGTAAACCATAACCGCGCCCAGTGTTCCCACATGGACGGCAACATCGATGATCAGGCCTTGGTCTTTCCAGCCCAAAAGCCACGGCACCAAAACCAGATGCCCGGATGAACTTATGGGGAGAAACTCAGAGATGCCCTGCACCAGGGCAAGAATTGCGATATGCAGTAACGACAAAGTCTATTGGCCCCTTTTTTATCCCCAGATTTAGCCCCCGGGACAATGTAATTGGACTTTATATTAATCTCCCTTGTGCTCGCAAATAGCGGAAATCACAAGGATTTTAGGCCCGCTTATAAAATGGGACAGGAATATTGTCCAAATAGTCCCGAATCGGTACTTTTTCCCGGAATTCTGCGGCTTTTCTTTTGATTTTAGTTCGGCTAATGTCGCAACCCCTTCAAAATGTCGGGAATTTTATAATAAATATTAAATTTTAAGTCGGGCCACACACACCGACAAACTTTTGAGGAAGACCCTTTAATATGAGAAAAGCTGCCGGCTTGCCCCCCCGTCAGGGCCTTTACGACCCAGCGAACGAACATGACAACTGCGGTGTTGGGTTTATGTGCAACATCAAAAACAAACAAAGTCATGACATCATAAAAAAGGGTCTGCAGATTCTGGTTAACCTCGACCACCGTGGTGCGGTTGGCGCCGACCCACTGGCCGGTGATGGTGCGGGAATTATTATTCAGATCCCGCACAAGCTGCTAGCGGAAGAATGCTCAAAGCTTGGCTTTGAATTGCCTGCTGTTGGCGAATACGCCGTAGGCCAAATTTTTCTGCCCCAAGATAAAAAAACCCGCACCATGTGTGAGCGCGCCTTTGAAACAGTAATTGAGCGGGAAGGCCAAGTGTTGCTTGGCTGGCGCGATGTGCCGGTTGATAATTCGTGTCTTGGTGAAAGCGTAAAACCAAACGAGCCTGTTGTTCGTCAAATATTTATTGGCCGGGGCGAAGGCACGCCTGTGCGCGGTGCGTTTGAACGCAAGCTTTACGTTATTCGCAAACAATCACATCACGCCATTTGGGATGAAACCCCCGAAGAAGACCACGCTGGTTTTTATACCTGCTCGCTTTCAACCCACACCATTGTTTACAAAGGCATGGTGCTTTCTGGGAACCTTGCGGTTTATTATAAAGACCTTGCCGATGAACGTTCCGAATCTGCGCTGGCGCTAGCGCACCAACGTTTTTCCACCAACACATTCCCCAGTTGGGAATTGGCCCAACCGTTTCGTTATCTTTGTCATAACGGTGAAATTAATACGGTTCGCGGCAACATTAACTGGATGGCGGCACGCAAAAATTCCATGGAATCTGATGTGCTGGGCAAAGACCTTGATAAACTGTGGCCGCTTATCGGCGATGGTGCATCTGATTCAGCCACCTTTGATAATGCGCTAGAGCTATTAGTTGCCGGCGGATACACCCTTGCCCATGCAATGATGATGATGATCCCCGAAGCGTGGGATAACAACCCGCTGATGGATGCCAAACGTCGTGCGTTTTATGAATACCACGCCGCCCTGATGGAACCATGGGATGGCCCGGCCGCGGTTTGCTTTACCGATGGCAAGCAAATCGGTGCAACGCTCGACCGTAATGGATTGCGCCCGGCCCGTTATGTAGTAACCGATGACGACCATGTAATTATGGGTTCCGAAGTTGGTGTTTTGGGTATTCCAGAAAGCAAAATTATTAAAAAATGGCGCCTACAACCGGGCAAGATGTTCCTAATCGATCTGGACGAAGGCCGCATCATTGATGATGCAGAGGTCAAGGAAACGCTATCATCTGCCAAGCCTTATCAAAAATGGCTGGATGCATCGCAGATACATGTTACCGACCTGCCCGATGATGTTGCGCCAATGCTACCCGAACACGAAACAATTTTAGATATGCAACAAGCGTTTGGTTACAGCCAAGAAGATACCAAACATTACCTGCTACCCATGGCAACCACCGGGCAAGACCCAATAGGTTCAATGGGACGCGATACCCCTATCGCAGTTTTGTCTGATAAACCAAAAATGCTTTATGATTATTTCAAACAAAACTTTGCCCAAGTTACCAACCCACCCATCGATCCTATTCGTGAAGAATTAGTGATGAGCTTGGTCAGTCTTATTGGGCCACGGCCTAACCTGCTTGACCCCGACCATGCGGGCGGACAAAAGCGTCTTGAGGTGCGCCATCCGGTGCTTACTAATCTTGAACTGGAAAAAATTCGCCACATTGAAAACCATGTGGACAGTGCATTTTTGGCATCAACCCTAGACATAACCTACCGCGCTGAAAATGGTTCCGCCGGAATGGAAGCGGCATTAGAAAAGCTGTTTGCAAAGGCAGAAGAAGTTGTCGGCCAAGGCCACAATATTATTATTCTTTCTGACCGTGGCGTAGATGCCGAACACGTTGCTATCCCGGCGTTGCTGGCGACGGCTGGTGTGCATCATCATCTTATCCGGGCGGGATTGCGAACCGATGTTGGTCTGGTGGTTGAAACCGGCGAAGCCCGCCGGGTTCATGATTTTTGTCTGTTGGCTGGTTACGGCGCAGAGGCGTTCAATCCATATTTAGCACTTGAAACCGTTGCCGATATGGCTGACGAACTGGGCGATGTATCGGTTGAAGATGCCCAAGAGCGTTACATCAAGGCAGTTTCAAAAGGCATGCTCAAGGTATTTTCAAAAATGGGCATTTCCACATTCCAATCATACTGTGGCGCACAAATTTTTGATGCAGTCGGCTTAAATGATGATTTCATTGCCCGTTTCTTTACCAAAACCGCATCACAAGTTGGCGGCATCGGCCTTGACCAAGTGGCTAGCGAAACTGTTAAACGTCACAGCGCGGCCTATGGCAACGATCCATTGCTACAAAAACATCTAGATGTTGGCGGTGATTTGGCATGGCGCCATCGGGGCGAAGCCCATGCATGGACACCTGAAACAATTGCATCATTGCAACACGCGGTACGCAAAGGCGACCACGACGAATACCGCCGTTATGAAGCGGCCATTAATGGCCATGATAAAAAAGCAATGTACCTGCGCGGACTATTTGATTTAAAGGGTACGGGCAAACCTATTGCGTTAGACGAAGTTGAATCCATAGATGCAATTTGCAAACGATTTGCCACCGGGGCCATGAGCTTTGGTTCCATTTCGTGGGAAGCCCACACCAACATTGCCATTGCCATGAACCAAATCGGCGGCAAATCAAACACCGGCGAAGGCGGCGAAGAGGCGGTTCGTTTTACCCCCAACGAAAAAGGCGAAAACATGCGTTCTGCCATTAAGCAGGTTGCATCAGGTCGGTTTGGGGTTACGGCTGAATATCTGGTCAATGCCGACGACATTCAAATTAAAATGGCCCAAGGGGCAAAGCCGGGCGAAGGCGGGCAATTACCGGGGCACAAAGTAAACGAATGGATTGCACGCTTGCGTCATTCAACCCCGGGTGTTGGTTTAATTTCACCTCCACCGCATCATGATATTTATTCTATCGAGGATCTGGCCCAGCTTATTCACGACCTTAAAAACGTGAACCCAAGCGCACGAATTTCGGTCAAGCTAGTTTCCGAAGTGGGTGTCGGTACGGTTGCCGCCGGTGTTTCCAAAGCCCATGCCGACCACGTTACCATTTCTGGTTTTGATGGCGGTACCGGTGCATCACCAATTACATCAACTATGCATGCAGGCAGCCCATGGGAAATTGGTCTTGCCGAAACCCACCAGACGCTGGTTATGAACCGTTTGCGTGGCCGCATTGCGGTGCAGGTTGATGGTGGCCTACGCACAGCCCGTGACGTTGTTGTTGGGGCAATGCTAGGGGCCGATGAATTTGGCTTTGCTACGGCAGCGCTTATTGCACAGGGCTGTTTGATGATGCGTAAATGTCATCTAAATACCTGTCCGGTTGGTATCGCCACGCAAAACGAAGAATTGCGTAAACTGTTCCCCGGTAAGCCGGCCCATGTTGTTAATTTTTTCACCTTCATGGCCGAAGAAATTCGCGTCCTAATGGCCGAGCTTGGCTTTAGAACCATGGAAGAAATGATTGGCCGTTCCGATTGCATGGAAATGAAGCCTGCAATCAGCCATTGGAAAGAACAAGGTCTTGATTTCACACGTCTTTTGACCAAACCGGTCGCCAGGCCCGGGGTCGCGGTTTTCAATTCAGA
The DNA here is from genome assembly GCA_030637845.1 of Thalassospiraceae bacterium. Lineage (GTDB taxonomy): Bacteria > Pseudomonadota > Alphaproteobacteria > Rhodospirillales > Magnetovibrionaceae > DAOVVL01. The sequence goes on along the minus strand of DAOWFT010000024.1, from coordinate 2,055 downwards.
AACCCAGGATCATGGGCTCGACAAGGCATTGGATAATGGTTTCATCAAACAGGCCCAAGCTACCATTGACGGTGGCAAACCGGTTCGCATTGAAGCAAAGTTTGTAAATGTTAATCGCACCATCGGCGCAATGCTTTCAGGCGAAATTGCCAAAAAGTACGGCAAAAAAGGTATGGCTGACGACAGCATTTATATTGATGCAACAGGTACCGCGGGCCAAAGCCTTGGCGCGTTTATGTCGCCGGGCATGACTATCGATCTAAAAGGCGATGCCAACGATTATGTCGGCAAGGGCCTAGCCGGTGGGCGCATTATTATTCGCCCGTCCGATGAAAGCCCAATTGTGGCCGAAGATAACATTATTGTCGGCAATACCTGTCTTTACGGTGCAACCGCAGGCGAAGCATTTTTCCGTGGTGTTGGCGGCGAACGTTTTGCGGTTAGAAATTCCGGCGCCACTGCAGTAGTCGAAGGCGTTGGCGACCACGGTTGTGAATACATGACCGGCGGCATTGTTGTGGTGTTGGGCGATACCGGGCGCAATTTTGCAGCCGGTATGTCGGGCGGCATTGCATATGTGCTGGACGAAGCAGGGACATTTGAAGCCCACTGCAACATGGCCCAAGTTGAACTAGAACCCATTGCCACTGAGGAAGCAGCCATGGAAGCATCTGGCCAAGGCGGTGACCTTGAAGCCCATGGCCGGGTTAATATAAGCCACGACATGACCCGGTTCGATGCAGAGCGCCTAAAAGGCATTATTGAAAAACATTTGCATTACACCGCCAGCGCCCGGGCCAAGAATATTCTTGATAACTGGGATACAATGCGGGCTAAATTTGTAAAGGTTATGCCGGTTGAATACCGTCGCGCGTTACTGGAAATGCAGGCAAAATCACAAGCCGCCGAACACGAAGGCGTCGTAACCTCAGTAGGGGGTAATTAATTATGGGCAAGCCCACAGGATTTCTTGAAGTAGACCGTCATGACCGTGCCTATCAGCCGGTGGATGACAGGGTTGATAATTACAACGAATTTGTTGTTGCGCTAAAACCTGATGAACTTACAAGTCAGGCATCGCGTTGCATGGATTGCGGTATTCCGTTTTGCCATAACGGATGCCCGGTGATGAATATTATTCCTGAATTTAATGATCTTGTGTACCGCGATGATTTCAAACGCGCGTCTGAAATACTTCATTCAACAAATAATTTTCCCGAATTCACCGGACGTATTTGCCCGGCACCGTGCGAAGCATCGTGTACGCTTAACCTTACCGATCACCCGGTTACAATTAAATCTATTGAATGTGCAATTGTTGACCGGGCTTGGGCCGAGGGCTGGTTAAAACCGAAAAAACCAAAACGGCGCACCGATAAATTGGTTGCGGTGGTTGGTGCCGGCCCCGCTGGCATGGCGGCGGCCCAGCAATTGGCCCGGGCCGGACACAGCGTTACCCTTTACGAACAAAATGCCAAGGCCGGTGGCCTGTTGCGTTATGGAATACCAGATTTCAAAATGGCTAAAAAATTAATCGACAAACGCATGGCACAAATGCAGGGCGAAGGGGTTGAATTTAAACCCAACACCCAAATAGGTGTTAGCAAACCGGCCAAGATCTTGCTTGAAAAATTTGATGCCGTGGTTTTAACCGGTGGTTCAGAAAAACCCCGCGATCTTCCATTACCAGGGCGGGATTTAAATGGCGTTCATTTTGCCATGGAATATCTAACCCAATCAAACCGCCGGGTAGCGGGCGAAAAATACGCTGAACAAGATATCCTAAGCACAGATAAAAATGTTTTAGTTATTGGCGGTGGCGATACTGGCTCAGATTGCGTTGGCACATCGGTCAGGCAAAATGCCGCATTAATTACCCAAATCGAAATTATGCCTAAACCGCCGGAAAAAGAAGACAAGCTGGCAACCTGGCCAAACTGGCCAAACAAACTACGCACTTCATCCAGCCACGAAGAAGGCTGTGAACGCAAATGGTCGGTAACCACCAAAGAATTTATTGGTGATGCAAGCGGCAATGTAATAGCCGCCAAATGT
>DAOWFT010000141.1 GCA_030637845.1 Thalassospiraceae bacterium | reverse complement strand
ACTCCTCAAAAACTAGGCTTTGATTAGCCGAGCGGACTATACCCCCCTAACGAGCCTGTTGCAAAGCCTTGTCGTGCCCCAAAAACAGCTGATTTCATTGATTTTTGCCCCTACGGGGGATAGTGTCCGGATTATGAACGAAATTGACCACACATCCATGCCCCAGAGCCTGCTAGCGCGCATAGCAAGCGCCCTTGAACGCATCTCACCGACGCCCGCAGGCACCCATGATCTTTCGGGTGCCGACGCCTTTGTCTGGCAGCCGGTTCAAGGAAAGCTTCACGGCAATTTGGCCCCGGTGAAAAACGTCAATCGGGTCGATATAGGCCTGCTAAGGGGTATTGAGGGCCAACGCGAAACCCTAATGGCCAACACGGTTCAGTTCATAAAGGGTTATGGCGCCAATAACGCGCTTTTGTGGGGGGCGCGCGGCACCGGTAAAAGCTCGCTGGTCAAGGCGGTGCATGGCAAGGTAAACGCCGATAATGCCGATAATAACGGCGCACTGCTGTTGGTTGAGATTCACCGCGAAGACATAACAACCCTTCCTGCGCTGTTGGATATTTTGCGCGACACCTCCCGGCGGGTAATACTTTTTTGTGACGACCTGTCGTTCGACGAAGATGACGCATCGTATAAATCGCTTAAGGCGGTACTGGAAGGCGGCATCGAAGGCCGCCCGGAAAACGTAATTTTTTATGCAACCTCCAACCGTCGCCATCTTATGCCACGTGACATGATTGAAAACGAACGCTCCAGCGCCATTAACCCGGCCGAAGCCATTGAGGAAAAAGTATCTCTAAGTGATCGCTTTGGATTGTGGTTGGGGTTTCATAACTTGGATCAGGATACGTATTTCGAAATTATCGAAAGCTACGTAAAGCATTTCGGGCTTACGGCGGACAATAAAAAACTACGCGCCGATGCGCTCGAATGGTCAATGGGTCGCGGCGCACGTTCGGGCCGGGTTGCATGGCAATTTATTCAGGATATGGCCGGACGACAGGGAAGAAAGCTGGATTAATCAGCTTTTCTTCTTCACGGTCTTTTTCTTGGCGGTTTTTTTCTTGGTGATTTTTTTAGAAGTTTTTTTCACGGTTTTTACATCTGGCGTTTTTACATCTGGCGTTTTTACTGTTGCGGCAGCTTTAGCGGCCCGACCATGAGCCGATGGACGTTCCGGCCCCTGCCCCCAATCACTTACCGGGAACGGCATGTGATCTGAATTATAGGTAAGAAACGCCGTTACCTCGGAAATGTATTCACCAACGGAGCCACCCATTTCAGCGAGGCGCGCATTGCGTCCACCGGTAAGCAGCACAGTAAAAAACTGAACAATGGTAATAGCGGCGATAATGAACTCGGCCACATTAAAAGCAATGGCGAACAGTATAATATAAATTATACGGCTCCAGGTTTTAACATCGCCTATATGTTTTTTGGTGTTGTCATCCATGGCCTCATCCTATCCCTTTTGCGCCTGTTATCAAGTGCTGGCTAACCCTTCAGATATGGTTTGGGGTCAACCGCCCGACGACCCTTGCGTAATTCAAAGTGCAATTGCGGGGTGCTGACGCTTCCGGTTGAACCGATGCGGGCTATATCCTGCCCCTTCGATATTTTATCACCTCTTTTAACCAACAGCGAATCATTGTGTGCGTAGGCGGTTATCCATCCGTTTGAATGTTTTACCAAAAGCAGGTTACCAAACCCGCGAAGCTCGTTCCCGGCATAGGCCACGACCCCGTTCTGGGCAGCGCGTACCGGGGTGCCGCGCGGCGCCGCTATGTTTATGCCGTCGTTTTGCAGGCCCTTGGCCTTGGGTCCAAAGCCGGAAATAATCTTGCCCTTGACCGGCCACAAAAACCCGTTCCCGGACATCACCGGAGGTTGGGAAACCGGCACCGGTGCGCTGGCTGTTTTGCCAGATGTCTTGTTGGCCGAAACAGTGTCGGTTGCGGGCGCACCGCCATCCCGGGGAATGCGTAATTTTTGTCCGGGATAAATGGTGTAGGGCTTGGCCACGCCGTTTATGCGGGCAATGGAAAAGGCATTGGATTTGTAATTCTTGGCAATAAGGGAAAGGTATTCGCCTTTTTTAACAACGTGAATTCGCCCGCCCGGAAGCTTGAGCCGCTGCCCCACATTCAACGCATATGGCGGCCTTAGGTTATTAACCTCAATTACCTCGCGCGGGCTTACCCGGTGGCGTCTGGCAATGGCGTATACCGTATCGCCACGGCCAACGGTTACCGCAGTGGCATTGATAAAGGCATCGCTACCGGGGCCATAGGCAAGGCCCGGCCCCTCGCCCGGTGGTGGCCATTCAGCCCAGCCACAGGCAGACAAGGCCATCAGCATGCCAAATGCTGCCAGCAGTCTTGTTGTTTTCAGCCTTGCCTTATTAAGGAGTTTTCCACTCATGGTCTGATTATTGCCTTGCCTGCACCAGTATATCAAGGGCGTGTATCTATTCCGGAACCTCGCCCTCGACAAACGGGACAAAACGCACCCAGCCCAATTCGGTTGTTTCAAACCCGTCTTCGGTTTTAACCACCTTGAACAATTGTTGGTCATGCAAATCATCACCAATGGGAACTACCATTATGCCGCCCACCGCTAATTGTTCGATTAAAACCGGGGGAAAATCAGCCGCGGCGGCGGTAATAATTATCCGGTCGAACGGGGCCTGTTCGGGCCAGCCGGCCGAACCATCACCCAGTTTGGTTGTGATATTATGAAAACCAAGTTCGACAAAACGCTTTTCGGCCTCAATCTTCAGGCCGCGGTGGCGTTCGATGGTGTAAAGGCGGCGGCACAAGGGCGATAAAACAGCCGCCTGATAGCCCGACCCGGTGCCAATTTCCAAAACCTTGTGACGGTCGGTTAATTCCAGGGCCTCGGTCATCATTGCCACCACCAACGGCTGGCTTACGGTTTGCTGATGGCCGATGGGCAGTGCGGTGTTTTCATAGGCCCGGTCACGAAAGGCCAAGGGCACGAATATATCGCGGGGGACGCTTTCCATGGCGCGGATTACTTTTTCATCCCTGATGCCGCCTTGGCGCAGTTCCAGCACCAGCGACATCAATCGTGGGTCTGGGCCGGCGCTATTCATCTCAAGAAATAACCTTCTCAATGGTATTCAGGCCACCCATGTATGGGCGCAGGGCTTCGGGCACGGTGATGGAGCCATCTTCATTTTGGTAATTTTCCATTACCGCAACCAGCGTGCGGCCCACCGCCAGACCGGAACCATTGAGGGTATGAACGAACTCAGATTTCTTTTCGCCCTCACGTTTGAAACGTGTGTTCATGCGCCGGGCCTGAAAATCGCGGGTGTTGGAACAAGATGATATTTCACGGTACTCACCCTGCCCCGGTAGCCAGACCTCGATATCAAATGTTTTAGCCGCACCAAAACCCATATCCCCGGTGCAAAGCATTACGGTTCTAAATGGTAAGCCGAGGCGTTTTAATATTTCTTCGGCCGCCCAGGTCATGCGCTCAAGCTCGGCGTTAGAATCTTCGGGTTTTACCACCGATACCAATTCAACCTTGGTGAACTGATGCTGGCGTATCATGCCCCGAGTGTCTTTGCCCGCCGAACCGGCCTCACTACGAAAACACCAGGTCATGGCGGTGTTGCGTTTAGGCAGATCACCATCGGCCAGGATTTTGCCCGCCACCAGATTAGTTAGCGGCACTTCTCCGGTGGGGATGAGATACAAAGACTCAACGCCCTTATTTCTAATGCGAACGTGATTAACGTCTTTTTTAATTTCATATGAGGTTGCTTTATATAAATCATCCTCAAACTTGGGCAACTGCCCGGTGCCAAATAACGCGCCATCTTTTACCAATGCCGGTGGATTGGTTTCAACGTAGCCAAATTCGGTTGTGTGAATGTCCAGCATAAAACCGGCCAGCGCCCGCTCCATCCGGGCCAGCGCGCCCGTTAACACCACAAAGCGCGCACCTGACATTTTGGCCGCTACTTCAAAATCCATCTGGCCCAAAACTTCGCCCAGTTCAAAATGTTCCTTGGCCGTAAAATCAAATGATTTTGGCGAGCCAACTTTACGCACCTCGACATTGTCGTCTTCGGACTTGCCACCCGGCACATCGTCATCGGGGATGTTGGGAATGGTGGCCAAAACCGCACTTAACGCTTCGGTTTTTTGCTTAGCCTCAATTTCGGCGGCAACTTGTGCTTCTTTGGATTTAGCAACCTCGGCCATTAAGGCCGAGGCATCCTCGCCACGGGATTTTAAATTGCCAATTTCCTTGGCCGCCTTGTTGCGGCTGGCCTGTATTTCCTGAGCCCGGGTTTCAATTTCACGGCGTGCGCTGTCCAGCGCCAGCAATTCACCCGACATGGGCTCCGCCCCGCGACGCTTAAGCCCGGCATCAAACTTTTCAGGATTATCGCGAATGGCGCGGATATCATGCATTAGGCTTTAGATTCCCCGTTATCGTCATTGCCGTCATTATCGCCTTCTTCATCGCTATCATCTTCATTATTCTCTGGCGAGCCTT
>DAOWFT010000106.1 GCA_030637845.1 Thalassospiraceae bacterium | reverse complement strand
CAAAGAGTTTGGTTTGGATAAAGGCAAAACCGCAGCCCAGCTTAACAAATTTCATTACATGTTAATGATGCCTTATTTTGACGAAGCTAACCTTTTGGGTTGCGCCGCCAGCCATAACGACATGGTCAAACGGATTGAAGGCAACCTTGCCAAAGGCATGAACGGCCTGACACAGGTTTATAAAATTTCCATTCCCGGCAAAAAAGAAGTTGTTTTTGGCGTTGCCTCCAAGGGTGATGACAAACTGCAAAACGATGAATTCATCATGAGCGAAATAGATTTCAAGGATGTGCGCTCAAGCGCACACTTGCCACATGAAATTCTGGTTTCCGGTGACAAGGCATATGCCCTTTCATTGCGCTTCCGTATTGCCATGAACTTCCCTGACCTTTCCATGATGGGATCAAACAGTTTCATGAACATCATGGGCAGCCCGCCTGCATTCCAGAAAGCCGTAACCAATGTTTCCGGTGGCGTCTTCAAGGGGCAGGACAATAAGGCCGAGTGCCCGTCTTAAAGCGCACAAAGTCGCAAACCTTCAAAAAAAACCCCGGGTGTTTTTTCATCCGGGGTTTTTTATTTTGCCAATTGAACGCTTAAATATGCCCTCTTTAAATATGCCCTCTTTAAATATGAATGGCGCGACCTATTGCTGCCAAGGCCGCTTCTTTTACTGCCTCTGCCGTGCCGGGATGGGCGTGGCAGGTTCGGGCCACGTCTTCGGCGGCACCTTCAAATTCCATCGCCAAGACTACTTCCTGCACTAACTCGCCGGCGCCGGGGCCGATAATGTGGCAACCCAGCACCCGGTCGGTATCGGCATCTGCCAATATTTTTACGAAGCCTTCACTATCGGCGTTGGCCCGCGCCCGTGAATTGGCGGAAAAAGGAAACTTGCCGACCGTATAATTTATGCCCTGCTCTTTTAAGGTTTCTTCGGTTTTGCCAAGGGCGGCAATTTCCGGGTGGGTGTAAACCACGCCGGGGATGGCACCATAATTTACGTGCCCTGCCTGACCGGCTAAAATCTCCATACAGGCGATGCCTTCTTCTTCGGCCTTGTGCGCCAACATGGCCCCACCGATAACATCGCCAATGGCATAAATACCGGGAACGGATGTTTGATAATTAGCGTCAACCGTAATGAAGCCGCGTTTATCCATTTGCACGCCGACATCTTCCAGACCTAGTTCATTGGTGTAGGGTTTGCGCCCAACCGAAACCAGAACCACGTCTGCTTTTAATTCCTCTGCCTTACCGCCGCTTGCGGCTTCGATATTTAATGTCACGCCCGATTTTGCCGCCTTGGCCCCGGTGACCTTGGTCGCCAGTTTGAACTTTACGCCCTGCTTTTTAAAAGTCCGGGTTGCTTGTTTAACCACTTCACCGTCCATGCCGGGAAGAATATTTTCAAGAAACTCAACCACCAAAACTTCCGAGCCCAAGCGCCGCCAGACCGAACCCAGTTCAAGCCCAATAACCCCGCCGCCGATAACCACCATGGTTTTGGGAACCGCGCCAAGCGCAAGTGCGCCGGTGGAAGAAACGATTTGTTTTTCGTCCACATCAACCCCGGGCAAATCGGATGACGATGAGCCGGTGGCAATTACAATATTTTTTCCGCTCAAGGTTTCGGTTTTTTTACCCGAAGCAACCTCAACCACGCCCGGGGCGGTAATTTTTCCAGAGCCAATAAAATGCGAGATTTTATTTTTCTTGAACAAAAACGCGATGCCCTTGGTCAGGTCATCAACCACACCGTCTTTGCGCGCCATCATGGTTTTCAGGTTTAATTTTAAGCCCTTAATGTCCACCCCATGATTTGCGAATTCTTTTTCGGCCATTTCATAATGGTGTGATGATTGCAGCAGCGCCTTTGACGGTATGCAGCCGACATTAAGGCAGGTTCCGCCAAGGGTGTCGCGCTTTTCAACGCAGGCGGTGTTAAAGCCCAGTTGCGCCGCCCGAATGGCGGCAATATAGCCGCCGGGGCCGCCGCCGATGATTATTACGTCAAAATTATTATCGCTCATGTTTCGTCTCCACGCTTTTAATATGCACGCTGGCGCTGCATCAAGTATCGAGCATTATGCGTTCGGGGTTTTCGATGCATTCTTTGACCCTGACCAAAAATGAAACCGCTTCGCGCCCATCAATTATGCGGTGATCATAGGACAGGGCAAGATACATCATCGGCCGGGCCTCAATTGAACCGTCGGCCATTACCATGGCCCGCTGCTGTATTTTATGCATACCCAAAATACCCGGTTGCGGTGCGTTCAATATAGGTGTCGAAAGCAGTGAACCAAACACGCCACCGTTGGTGATGGTAAATGTTCCTCCGGTAAGCTCATCCATGGTCAGGCGACCTTCGCGGGCGCGGGCGCCGTAATCATTTATTGTTTGCTCAATTTGGGCAAAGTTAAGCGCATCAACATCGCGCACAACCGGAACCACCAGACCTTGTTCGGTGCCAACGGCAATGCCGATGTCGTAATAATTTTTATAAATTATATCACCGCCATCAATTTCGGCATTAGCCGCGGGATATTCGCGCAATGCGGTAACGCAGGCCTTGGCAAAGAACGACATAAAGCCAAGTTTTACCCCATGGCGTTTTTGGAAACTTTCTTGGAAATTTTTCCGCATTTCCATAACCGCGCCCATATCAACCTCGTTAAAGGTGGTCAACATGGCCGCGTTTTCTTGTGCTTCTTTCAGGCGTTCGGCAATACGTTTGCGCAACCTGGTCATTGGCACCCGCTCTTCGCGCGGGCCATCAAGCCGGGGCGGATATTGGGCGGCACCCGAATTAACCGCGTCTTGCTTGGTTATGCGCCCGCCGGGGCCGGTTCCTTCGACAGCCGCTGCCTCCACGCCCTTTTCAGCCATTAGCTTGCGTGCGCTTGGTGATGTTGGGGGTGAGGTTGGTACTGATTTTTTTGCCGCTGGGGCTGGGGCGGGAGAGGGTGCCGGTTTAGGTGCCGGGGCCGGTGCTTCTTCTTTTTTGGCAGGTGCCGGTGAGGCCTCGGCCGGAGCCGTTCCTTTTGCACTTTCGTCAATAACACCTAACACCGCACCGACATCTACGTCGGAACCTTCGGCTACGCCTATGCTTGCCAATGCACCCGATGCCGGGGCCGGAACCTCTACCGTTACCTTATCGGTTTCAAGCTCGACTATCGGCTCGTCAATGGTAACGGCCTCGCCCGGTTGCTTGAACCATTTTGCAACCGTTGCCTCGGTTACCGATTCGCCTAATGCTGGAACCTTTATTTCGGTAGCCATGATGCTTTTGCTCCTTAAACTTCATTTAACAAATTGGGCCTAATAAACCGGCCGCGTGTGCGGTTGTTGTATTTTGGAAAGATCGCCTTCCAGTGACTGATCGACAATCCAGTTTTGTTCTTCGAGGTGACGGCTGTGCAGCCCGGTAGCCGGTGAAGCCGCGCCCCGGCGCCCCACATAAACCGGGCTTGAGTGATCTTTTCCCAGTTCGCGCATTATGGTTTCGATGCGTTGCCCGACAAAAGTCCACGCCCCCATATTGGCTGGCTCTTCCTGTGCCCAAACCACCTCGGCGCGGGGATAGCGTGAAAGCTGTTGCAGCAACCCCTTCCACGGGAATGGGTAAATCTGTTCCAGCCGCACTATGGCGACATCATCTATATTGCGTTTTCGTCTTGTTTCAAGAATGTCGTAATAAACTTTTCCTGAGCAAATAATCACCCGGCGTACTTTTTTATCCAGCACCAGACGATCATGTTCCGGTAAGACCCGGCGGAATCTTGTGTCGGGCCCCATTTCACCCAGATTGGAAACCACCAATTTGTGCCTGAGCAAGGATTTAGGCGCCATTACCACCAGCGGTTTGCGATAGTTGCGACAAATCTGGCGACGTAAAACATGAAAATATTGTGCCGGGGTGGTCAGGTTTACCACCTGCATGTTGTCTTCGGCACAAAGTTGCAGGTAGCGTTCCAGCCGAGCCGAAGAATGTTCTGGGCCTTGGCCTTCAAACCCGTGCGGCAAAAGCATTACCAGACCTGAAAACCTTAGCCACTTGGTTTCGCCGCTTGCTATGAACTGATCAATTATCACCTGCGCACCGTTGGCAAAATCACCAAATTGTGCTTCCCAGATAATAAGTCGTTCCGGTTCGGCCATGGAATAGCCGTATTCAAAACCAAGCACGCCGGCTTCGGACAGCGGGCTATCTATTACTTCCAGTTCGTTCTGATTACCGGGGCGAATGTTATTAATTGGAACAAAACGTTCTTCGTTTACCTGATCCACCAGCACCGCATGACGGTGGGAAAAAGTACCGCGCCCGGAATCCTGACCCGATAGCCTGACCCCGCCGTGATCAAGGCAAAGGCTGCCAAAGGCAATGGCTTCGGCGGTTGCCCAGTCTATGCCTTCGTGGGTTTCAATCATTTTTCGTTTGTTTTTTAACTGACGCAGGATTTTAGTATTAACTTCAAAATTAGCCGGGGGATCGGAAATTGCCTTGCCGATTTCTTCCAGCACCTCCATCGACAGAGAGGTATCATCATCGCTTAATTCTTCTTCGCCGCTAAGACGATTAAGTCCTTTCCACTTTCCCTCCAGCCAATCGGCCTTGTTGGGGCGATAGCTTTCCGATGCTTTTAATTCCTTTTCCAAATGCTGATGGAAAGAGGTGGTCATTTTTTCAACATCGACTTCGCTTATTACGCCTTCGTTTATCAATTGCTTGGCGTAAACTTCACGCGTGGTCGGGTGGTTGGCGATTGTTCGATACATAACCGGATTGGTAAACATCGGCTCGTCGGCTTCGTTGTGGCCATGACGACGATAACAAAACATATCAATAACAACATCACGCTTGAATTCCTGCCTGAACTCGGTGGCTATGCGCGCAACATGCACGACGGCTTCGGGATCGTCACCGTTAACGTGAAAAATTGGGGTCTGGGTCATTTTTGCAACGTCGGATGGATAGGGCGATGAACGTGAATACGAAGGCGCGGTGGTAAATCCGATTTGGTTATTAACAATAAGGTGGATGGTGCCGCCGGTGCGGTAGCCTTTTAGTTCGGCCAAATCCAGTGTTTCCGGCACCAAACCCTGTCCGGCAAATGCGGCGTCGCCATGCATTAACAATCCCATTACCTCGCCCCGTTCGCTATCACCGCGCTGGCGTTGCTTGGCCCTGACTTTGCCCAATACCACCGGGTTTACCGCTTCGAGGTGAGATGGATTGGCGGTTAGTGAAAGATGGACCGTTTCCCCATCAAAGACGCGGTCAGCCGATGTGCCGAGATGGTATTTAACATCGCCGGAACCTTCGGTGTCGTCGGGGTTGGCAGAGCCGCCCTGAAATTCGGAAAAAATCGCCTGATATGGTTTACGCATAACATTGGCCAAGACATTAAGGCGGCCACGGTGCGGCATGCCGATAACAATTTCTTTTATGCCCAACTGCCCACCGCGTTTTATTATTTGTTCAAGCGCGGGTATGGCGGACTCGCCACCATCAAGACCAAAACGCTTGGTCCCGGTATATTTTACATTGAGAAATTTCTCGAAGCCTTCGCTTTCAACCATACGTTCAAGGATTGCGCGCTTGCCTTTGATTGTAAAATCGGTCTGGTTGCGAACCCCTTCGATCCTGCGCTGTATCCATGCCTTAACTTCCGGTTCTTGAATGTGTGTGAACTCAACCCCGATGGAACCGCAATAGGTTTCTTTCAAGATAGCCAAAATTTCCCTGAGGGTAGCAACCTCAAGACCAAGGACATGGTCTATAAAAATAGGCCGATCCATGTCGGCATCAGAAAAACCATAGTGGCGCGGGTCAAGTTCCGGATGTGCGGTTCGCCCTTCAAGCCCCAGTGGATCAAAATTAGCAATCAAGTGACCGCGCACGCGATATGCGCGAATAAGCATTAGTGCGCGAATGGTGTCTTTGGTTGCGCGGCGGATTGAATCTGTGCTGGGTGCCACGGTTGGGCCCGTAGCCATGGTGGGCGCGGCGACCCCGGTTCCGGACTGCGGCTCCATCCATCCACCAGCGGAACCGTTTCCATTGGTGGCAAATGCGCCTACTACACCGGCACCCGATGGCGCCCACGATGCGCCCTGAAGCTCGCTTAAAACCGAACGGCTGTCATCATCAAGGTCGGAAAACCAATCGGCCCAATGTTTATCCACGGTGGATGCATTATTGAGATAGCGGGCGTAAAGTTCCACAACGTAAAGGGCGTTGGCACCGCTAAGGAAGTTGTCAGGTACTGTTGTCATGGGCAAAACAAGAAAACATTGGGAACTTTCCCGCTATTTCCCCCTTAAATTTTAAACACCCCATTAGGCAACAGCATTGAGCACCATTTATCTGATGTCTTAAAGCTTTTTTTTCAACTGTTTTTAAGTTTTTCCACCATTGTCTGGCCGATGGTGGCCGGTGACGAGGCAACCGCAATACCGGCGGACTTTAAGGCCTCGATTTTATCTCCGGCGGTTCCCTTGCCGCCCGATATAATGGCCCCGGCATGGCCCATTCTGCGCCCCGGCGGCGCGGTAAGGCCGGCAATAAAGCCCGTTACCGGTTTTTTAATTTTGGACGATTTCAGGAAATCGGCTGCTTCTTCCTCGGCGGTACCGCCAATTTCACCAATCATTATAATGGCTTCGGTCTCATCATCGCCCAGAAACATATCCAAACAATCAACAAAATTGGTGCCATTAACCGGGTCGCCGCCAATACCGATGCAGGTGGTCTGGCCTAATCCGGTGGCCGTTGTTTGCGCCACCGCTTCATAAGTCAGCGTGCCCGAACGAGAAACAATGCCGACTTTGCCGCGGGTATGAATATGGCCCGGCATAATGCCGATTTTGCATTCACCCGGCGTAATTACCCCGGGGCAGTTGGGGCCGATAAGGCGGGTGGCGGAACCCTCTAACGCGCGCTTTACCCTGACCATATCAAGCACCGGAATGCCTTCGGTAATACAGACCACTAATTCAATTTCAGCCGCTATTGCCTCGAGTATGGCGTCAGCCGCAAATGGCGGTGGGACATAAATAACGCTGGCGTCGGCATTTGTTTTTTCTGCCGCCTCCATCACCGTATCAAACACCGGAAGATCAAGATGGACCCCACCACCCTTGCCCGGCGTAACCCCGCCAACCATGTTGGTGCCATAGGCTATGGCCTGTTCGGAATGAAAGGTGCCTTGGGCGCCAGTAAAACCCTGACATATTACCTTGGTGTTTTTATCAACCAGAACAGCCATTTTTTTATCCGGCCTCCCTTACCGCCGCGACCACCTTTTCGGCGGCATCACCAAGATCATCGGCGGATACTATTTCAAGCCCTGACTGGCTGAGTATTTCTTTGCCCAAATCAACATTGGTTCCTTCGAGCCTGACCACCAATGGAATGTCTATGCTTACTTCCTTGGCCGCAGCGACCACGCCTTCGGCGATAACATCGCAACGCATGATGCCGCCAAATATGTTTACCAATATTCCTTTGACGTTGGGGTCCGATAAAATAAGTTTAAATGCGGTGGTTACCCTTTCTTTGGTTGCCCCGCCGCCGACATCAAGAAAATTAGCCGGATCGCCACCATTTAGCTTGATGATGTCCATGGTCGACATGGCCAGACCGGCCCCATTAACCATGCAGCCAATGTTGCCATCTAGCTTTATGTAATTAAGCTCGTGACGCGCCGCCTCTAGTTCGGCTGGGTCCTCTTCGTCTTCGTCGCGCAGCTCGGAAATATCTTTTTGCCGAAATAGCGCGCTGTCATCAAAATTCATTTTGGCATCAAGCGCCATTACATCACCGGCCCCGGTAACCACCAATGGGTTAATTTCAACTAACGATGCATCGAGCGCATTGAAGGCTTTATATATACCCATTATCAGTTTTACCGCGCTTGCGACCTGCTTGCCTTCAAGGCCAAGGCCAAAAGCTATGTTGCGCGCGTTAAAGCCCTGAATGCCGATGGCCGGGTCGATAACTTCCATAATAATTTTTTCAGGGGTTTTGGCGGCGACTTCTTCAATGTCCATTCCGCCTTCGGTTGATGCCATTATGGTGACACGCGAAGATGCGCGGTCAATCAACATGGATAAATACAGCTCGCGAGCTATGTCGCAGCCTTCTTCTATGTAGACGCGCTTTACTTCCTTGCCGTCCGGGCCAGTCTGATGGGTTATCAGCTGCATCCCCAATATTTGACCAGCGGTATCAAGCACATCATCTATGGATTTGACAATTTTAACGCCGCCGCCTTTTCCTCGGCCGCCAGCGTGTATTTGTGCTTTGACGACCCATACCGGTTCCTTGGCCGGATCGCCCTGCATTTCTTTTGCGAGATCTTTGGCTACTTGCTCGGCCTCCGGGGCGGTGTAAGCTACACCACCCCGGGGCACGGCAACCCCGAATCCGGCCAAGAGTGCCTTGGCCTGGTATTCATGGATATTCATGCGATATATCTCCTAAAAAGAAGAGTCTAAACGCAAGTTCTTACTATCTTTTGCGCTTAGCGGTTTTACGCTTAGCGGCTTTCTTCTTAGTCTTGCGCTTAGCGGTCTTACGCTTAGCTGTCTTTTTCTTAGCGGTTTTACGCTTAGCGGCTTTTTTCTTGGTCTTCCGCTTAGCTGTCTTTTTCTTAGCGGTCTTGCGCTTAGCGGTTTTCTTTTTAGTCTTGCGCTTAGCGGCTTTCTTTTTAGTCTTGCGCTTAGCGGTTTTACGCTTAGCGGCTTTCTTCTTAGTCTTGCGCTTAGCGGTCT
>DAOWFT010000098.1 GCA_030637845.1 Thalassospiraceae bacterium | reverse complement strand
CTCCATCGCAATGGGAAAGCTGGTTGCCCGTCCCAAATACAAAACATCGCTGGCCTTGGCTATTTCTTGGGCCAGTTCCCTGAGGCGTTCATCGTGGTTTAGCACCTCGGCGGCGCGCGATGGAACCTCGGTCAGCGCTTCCACCAGTTTGGCTTCGTTTTTACCATCCAACGTCCCGCGGGCACGGCCAAGGGCTATGGCGAAACAGGCAAGGACCACCAGCTGGGTGGTAAATGCCTTGGTTGAGGCAACGCCAACCTCGGGCCCGGCATAGGTTAATAGTGCGGTGTCCGATTCCCGCGCCATGGTGCTTTCATGCACGTTGACGACGGAAACAATTTTTTGTCCACCATTTTTGGCAAACCTTAGCGCCGCCAGCGTATCTGCGGTTTCGCCGGATTGCGAAACAAATACCGCCGCACCATTTTTCTGAAAGGGCACCTTGCGATAGCGATATTCCGAGGCCACATCAACATCAACCGGGATGCCGGCTAATTCTTCGACCCAATACCTAGCAACCTGACAGGCATAATAAGACGTGCCGCAAGCGACCAGTGTCAGGCGTTCAATTTTTCCCAAATCAAACGGAAAATCTGGCAACGTCACCATTCTGTCGGCAGGATTTATTATGCCGTTCAGGGTATCGCCGATTACCTGTGGTTGTTCATATATTTCCTTGAGCATGAAATGCTCATAACCGCCCTTGCCTACTGCTTCATCGGATGTATCTGAATGATGCACCGGGCGGATGACGGGGTTTCCATCTTCGTCAAATATTTCAGAATTAGTCGGTGTCAGCAGCGCCCAATCACCGTCTTCAAGGTAAATCACATCTGCGGTAAGGTGCGACAAGGCAATGGCATCGGAACCTAAAAACATTTCACCATCGCCAATGCCAATGGCCAGCGGGCTACCGCGGCGTGCACCGATCATTAGCTCATCATGGCCGGCAAAAATAATTGCCAACGCAAACGCACCCTCAAGCCGGGATAGGCACGATTTAACCGCGTCCTGCGGTGACATGCCGCCCTGAAGGAAACTATCAACCAGATGGGTTATGGCCTCGGTGTCGGTATCGGAAGCAAATTCGTGGCCAGCCCCCTCCAGTTCTTTTTTTAGTTCCTGAAAGTTCTCGATAATGCCGTTATGCACCACCGCAACCCTGTCGGTGGCATGGGGGTGGGCGTTTATTTCATTGGGAACGCCGTGGGTCGCCCAGCGGGTATGGCCAATACCGACCCGGCCTGAAATTGGCTCGCTTGCTAAAACCCCAACAAGGTTTTCCAGCTTGCCTTGGGCCCGGCGGCGCTCAATAGCGCTACCAACAAGTGTGGCGATACCAGCGGAATCATAACCGCGATATTCAAGCCGCTTTAGCCCCTCCATAAGATGGGGGGATACCTCGCCTTTGCCGATGATGCCAATTATCCCGCACATTTATTCAGGCGAGCCTTTCTTGCTCTTTTCTTTGAGGGCGCGTTTTTTATCGCGTAATTTTGCCGCCGCGCCCTTAATATTTTTTTGTTCAGGCCGCGCAAGGGCAAGGGCATCAGCCTCAACATCATTTGTTATGGTGCTGCCCGCACCAATCACCGCGCCATCACCAATTTTTACCGGGGCCACCAGCGCAGAATTGGAACCAATAAACGCCCCCTCACCGATATCGGTATGAGATTTCATAAACCCGTCGTAATTGCAGGTTATGGTTCCAGCGCCAATATTGGCACCTGCGCCAATTCGAGCATCACCAACGTATGAAAGATGATTTACCTTGGCGCCCTGCTCAACATCGGAATTTTTTATTTCAACAAAATTGCCGACCCTGGCCCCATCACCAATGTTGGCCCCGGGACGAAGGCGGGCAAATGGGCCAACGTTTGCACCGTTGCCAATGTAGGCACCATCAATATGGGAAAACGCCTTTATGTGTGCGCCTCTGCCGATTGTAACGTTGGTTCCAAAATAAACATTGGGTTCAACAATAGTGTCGGGGTCTATTTGAGTATCGAAACTAAAATAAACCGATGCCGGATCAACCAGCGTGACCCCGGCCTTCATTGCCCGTTCGCGCAACCTGTCTTGTAAAATGGTTTCAACCTGCGCCAGTTCATAGCGGGAATTGATGCCGACAAGTTCTTCTTCGTCGCCTTCGACGACGCTTGCGCTAAATCCGTCTTCTCTGGCCAAGCCGACTATATCGGTAAGATAATATTCGCCCTTGGCGTTATCGTTTTTAATCCGTGAAAGAAGCCCGTCAAGCAGGCTGCCATCAACCACCATAACGCCTGAATTACAAAGCGGTATGGCTAGCTCTTCCGGTGCGGCTTCTCTGGCTTCGACAATTTTTATCAGCTCACCATCTTCATCATCGGTGACAAGGCGGCCATAGTCACCCGGCTCCATCGGCTCGAAACCCAAAACCACCACGGCAGGATTATTTTTTTCATCACGTTCTGCCAGCATTGCGTTGAGGGTTTGCTCGGTAATCAACGGGGTATCGCCGTAAAGAATTAAAATGTTGCCCTTGAACGGGCCAAGGGCATCAACCCCGGCCTTAACCGCATCGGCGGTGCCGAGGCGTTCTTGTTGCACCGCGGTCTTGTGTGGCGATACCGCGGCCGCCACATCATCCATACCCGGGCCAACCACCACAACCGTATGGTCGCATTTGATGACATCCAGGGTTGCCAGAAGATGATTTATCATTGGCCTGCCGCCAATATGGTGCATGACCTTAGGCTTTTGCGACTTCATCCGCGTGCCCATGCCAGCACCCAATATAATGGCGGCGGTTTTCTTCTTTGACATTTGCTCAAGCTCAACTAAATAAGAGGTACATTAAATCATTCTAATACATTCGCTGGCGGGACATTGCCACAAGCTGCGAATCCAGCCAACACACAGATTATTACGGATTTTTTCACCTATGCCCAACACCAACAACCAATTTAATTCCCTGATTTTTGACCTTGATGGAACCTTGATCGATTCTGCCCCGGATTTGCACGCCGCCGCGGTTCGGATGCTGAGCCCACTTGGCCGGCGCGAGCCCAGCGTTGAAGAAGTGGCAATGATGATAGGTGACGGGGTGCCAAAACTGGTCGAGCGTTGTTTTGCCGCCACCGGCGATATTCCGCCCGAGCCCGAACTTGGCGCATTTGCAGCCGCTTTTTTGGCCGATTACGAGCCACGCTCGGCTGAGCTTACCAGGGTTTTTCCCGGTGCCATCAGCTCTTTAAAAAAGATTAAATCGGGCGGCATCAAAACCGCCATATGCACCAACAAGCCCTATGGTGCAACCATGGAGATATTGGAAAAGCTCGATCTGGCAGTTCATTTTGATGCGGTCATTGGCGGCGATACCATACCCGGCATCAAAAAACCCGACCCCCGCCATCTGGCAGCGGCATTGGACGCCATGGGTGGGGCCAAGGAAACATCGGCGATGGTTGGCGATAACGCAAATGATGTTAGTGCCGCCCACGCACTGGGCATTCCCATAGTATTGATGAGCCACGGTTATACGAAGGTGCCGGTGAGAGAACTTGGTGCAGAAATGGTAATCGACAACTTTGATGAGCTTGCTGCAGCGCTGGTGGGATTAATTGAGGAATTGAATGCACGCTAGATACTAGACAGACCGTCTAATTCCCGGCTTATTCTGTTCTTGGGAAAATGCACACTTATTTCCGTGCCTTCATCCTTGCGGCTGTTAATTTTAATTTCTGCGTCATGCAATTCAATAAGGCCAATGGTCAGGGGAAGCCCCAGCCCGGTTCCTTCATTTTTTCTATTTAGGCCACCATCAACCTGACCAAATTGCGATAGAGCAAGAGAAAGCTCGTCATCGGTCATGCCGATCCCGGTGTCGCTTACAGCTAGCGTCGGGCGACCTTCCTCATCCATATAATATTTGATTTTAACCGAGCCATCTTCTCGTGTGAATTTTACCGCATTGGAAACAAGGTTAAGCAGTATCTGTTTTACCCGCCGCTCATCAGCCATGATATCGGGGCAGCCTTCGGTTATTTCAGAACTAATAGAAATTTTTCCCTGTTCGGCGCGGTGGCTTATTATATTGGTAATTGTTTCAATTACATTTTTCATTTCAACAACGCCTTCGCTTAATTCAGACCGGCCGGCTTCGATTGCGGAAACGTCAAGAATGTCATTGATAATATCAAGCAAGTGCCTGCCCGAATTATTTATCAGGTTGATATAATCTGCGTATTCCTTATTTTCCAGCTTGCCAAAGGTATTGTTTATTATCAGATCTGAAAATCCTATTATGGCGTTAAGCGGGGTGCGAAGCTCATGGCTCATATTTGCCATAAGTTCGCTTTTTGCCTTGTTGGCAACTTCGGTTCGATGCATTGCATCACGCAGAACTTGCTCTGTTTTCTTGCGTTCAGTGATGTCGCGATGAGATGAAACAAAATGCATTATGCTTCCGCTTTCATCGCGAACCGGTGAAATGGTGACAGATGCCCATATAACGGTTCCGTCTTTTCTTTTGTCCTGCATTTCACCGCGCCACTCATCCCCAGAAAGAATTGTTTCCCAAAGATCGGCATAAATTTCTTTCGGGGTTTTGCCGGATGAAAGAATGCGAGGGTTTTTTCCTTTAACTTCTTCAAATTCATATCCGGTGTATTCGACAAATTTTTGGTTTACATATTCAATATTGCCATTCTTATCTGTAATAAAAATAGCATCGGCACTTTGCTCCATGCCCTGCATTGCATTGCGAAGGGTTTCTTCGGTTAATTTTCTTTCCGTAATGTCGTGCATAATTCCGATAAACTTGTGTTGTCCATCCAAATCCATGGCTGAAACGTTAAGTTCCATCGGAAACATTTGTCCATTTTTCCTCAGGCCGAGTAAATCGCGGTTCTTGTTTATTATGCGCGGCGCACTAAGGGTTGAAGCATTAATGTAGCCATCGTGTTCAAATCGATCATCGGGTGGAATAAGTACATTAATGTTTAATCCGATTATTTCATCATGATCGTAGCCAAATATTTTTTCCGCTGCCGGGTTTATGGTTTCAATAATACCACCGGTGTTAATGGTTATTATTCCTTCGGCAATATTTTCAATGATGGACCTGACCCTAATTTCACTGTCTTTCAGCTCTTTTGTGCGTATTTTTACTATGTCTCTTACTTCAGAATCGCGACGGCGGGCATTTAACAACGCATTATAAAGAAAGATGGAAAGAACAAGCCCCATAGCCAAAATAGCCCATGAGCTCGAATTTCGATGGGCCGCATAAAAATTATCTGTTGGCAGCATTACCACCTTCCATTGTCTGCCGGAAATGCTCAACGGTCTTATGCTTGATAATTTTTGTTGCCAAATTTGCTGGTAAGGTAACGCGCGTGCGTCTTGCTCACCGCTTGCCCTGTGAAAATATATAATTTCCTCGCCCGGGTTTGCTTCGGCATCGATAATATATATGTTTAGATATTGCGATCTTTGTTGTGCCAGCGCCTGTTTAAGGGTTTCGGCAATATCAATCTGCATTACAACAAAACCGCGAATGTTTTCCCGCCGCAAACCAATGTCGGTGGCTTCATCGGGGTTTTTATAAACTGGATGTATCAGGTTAACTAATTGGCCATCGTTTGACGTATCCTCTGGCAACAGAAAACTTGCCAGCTTTCCCGAAATGGGAACGATATTATAATAATCGCGGGCCTGGTTAAACAACGCGGCCAGTTGTTCATTAGTCGAAAGATCAAGGCCAATAATGGTTTGGTTATTTTTTAGGGGTGCGGCATATAATAATGGCAAGTGCTCGACAAAATGATCGCTGGTCACGGGCAAGGGTTTGCCGGATTCATCTAAAAAACTCTTGCCGCCAAACCCGGAGTTCCAGTTTTCATTTTCAAGAAGTGCGCGATTCTTGTGGGCTATCACCGGCACCCAGAAAAATGCCTTCAACTCATCCATTCGCTGGATAGATATTTCGGCAAGGGACTCAAATTTATCCCGTTTTACAAATTCTTCCAACTCTACCGAATGCGACACGGTATCCAGTGAAATAATAGCATTGTTAATTCTACCATCCATCAAGG
>DAOWFT010000105.1 GCA_030637845.1 Thalassospiraceae bacterium | reverse complement strand
GCATGACACCGGGGATGAGGCAATTCTTTTATCCGCCGCCGCCGCCACGTGGGTTGCCAAGGACAGAAAAGCGGGCGTAATTGCCGCCGCAAATAATAAAGCAGATGCAGTTGTCCTTGATGATGGTTTTCAAAACCCGTCGGTAATAAAGGATTTATCAATTGTTGTTGTTGATGGCGGTTTTGGTTTTGGCAATAAACTGTTGCTACCGGCCGGGCCATTACGTGAAAGCATAAACGCCGGGATTTCACGCGCCAGCGCAGTGGTGATTATTGGCGAAGATAAGTTAAATTCAAAAAATATCGTCAAACAGGTAAATCCGACAATCGAGGTATTGCAGGCACAGCTGCAACCATTGAACGGAGATGAATTAAAAAACCGTGACGTTATTGCCTTTGCCGGAATTGGTCGCCCGGAAAAGTTTTTTGAAACATTGGTTGAGCTTGGCTGCAATATTAAGTCGCGCCACCCCTTTCCCGATCATTACGAATATTCAGTTCGCGATATTTCCCCCATACTGGAAATGGCCGAAAAAACCAATGCGGCCGTGGTTACCACCGAAAAAGACGCGGTTAAAATCCCCGCAAATATGCTTGAAAAAATAATTGTTCTTAAGGTTGGGATAAAATGGTCTGATCAAGATGACGTTGTGCTTGAAAGATTATTGCTGGGAGTATTGGACAATGGCTGAACCGCTGGAGCCAATTAGCCACCGCCAGGCACGCCCGCTTGATTACATTGCTGCGTTCTTTGTTTATGTCGGATTATTTTTACTGCGCTTGGTTTCGCTGGACTGGGCGTCAAACATTGGCGGAAAGGCTGCGCGCCTTGTCGGACCACATATCAAGGGCGCGACACGGACCGCCAGAAAAAATCTTAAAACCGCATTTCCTGAAAAGTCCGATGATGAAATTGAAGAAATCATCAAAGAGGTATGGGAAAACCTTGGCCGTACCGGGGCGGAATTTGCGCTAATTGACAGGATCGCAGATCGCATAACCATCGAGGGGCTGGAACGCCTGACAAACGCCGGCAAGGACGGCAAGCCGACAATTTTCTTTGGCGCGCATATGGGCAACTGGGAATTGCCGCTTGTTATTGGCGGCATTCACGACGTAACGGTAAATGCTTTTTATCGCGCCCCCAACAACCCGTTGTTGTTAAAAATTTTTTCCAACCGCCCGCTTTCCGGTGAATTAATTCCCAAAGGCGCGCCCGGGGCTAAACGGGCGTTTTCGCTTTTGAAAAAAGGGCAATCACTGGGAATACTGGTAGATCAAAAATTAAATGACGGTATCGCAGTTCCATTTTTTGGCCGTGATGCCATGACCGGAACCGCATTGGCGGAATTTGCTTTGCGTTTTGATGCGCCGATGGTGCCGATCCAATGCCTGCGCGAAAACGGGGCCAATTTTCGCCTTATACTGCATCCGCCGCTTGAAATAGAAAAAACCGGCGAGCGCGAAAAAGATGTGGCAGCAATAATGTTATCAGTTAATTCCATGATAGAAGGCTGGATACGCGAAAACCCCGGCCAGTGGCTATGGCTGCATCGGCGCTGGCCGGATTAACGCCTAGTTCGCACCCGGCATGGGCCCCACCACAAGCTGCGGGTCGAGATGGGTAAATTTCCACGTCATACCCCAATGCAGATGCGGCCCGGTTGTGCGTCCGGTATTGCCGACGGCGCCAATGGGATCGCCTTTTTTTACCAATTGGCCTTGCTTAACCGTAATCTCATCCATGTGGGCATAAACGGTGCTAAGGCCAAGACCGTGGTTAATCATCATGGTCTTTCCGGTATAAAACATATCTTGATGAACCAAGGCCACAATACCGTCTGCCGGTGATTTAATAACGCTGCCCTTAGGTGCGGCTATATCGACCCCGTTGTGGGGGTTCTTGGGGTTGCCGTTGAGTATGCGTTGCGAGCCATAGACCCCCGATATGGGCCCGGCAACCGGCCAGTCAAAGCCAGAAAGAAAATCGGTTAATTCATCAACAGTGGCGCGCACTTCGCCGATTTTATAATTATCTGCTTTTATGCGGGCAATGTCTTCGGGCTTGGGCGTTACCTTTCTGCTGGGCAGGCCGTCAATGCGCTGCACATCGTATTGACGCGCGGCGATTACCAAGTCGCGCATTTCTGCCCGGCCACCCGGTAATTTAATTTCAAGACTTGCCCCCGGCCCGGCATCGCGGCCAAAGCCAATTACAAAAACACCGTTTTTTGCAACGGTTACGTCTTCACCGGAAAGCTTTATCTTGGTTCCCTGCTGGACGTTTCCAAGCACAAGCCCGCCTTGGATAAAGTTTCCTTCAAATGAAATATCCTCGGCGGCAAGCGACTGCCCTGCCCCTGATAACAAAAACAAAATTGATAAAAATATCTTCACAATAGTTTCCCTTGGCGCATATCTTGTTTTTTGCTTTTGGATTTTGGGTTTTTAGGCTCTTTTCCGGTAATGCGCGCGCCCAACCTGCCATCGGCCATTTGTAACGTAACATCGTCACCGGTCTTTAATTTTGCAGCCCGGGTAATGGTGCCGCCATCCGGGCCTTGCAACAACACGAAGCCCCTATCCAGTACTCGTTGGTATGAAAACCCTTCTAACAAGCGTTCGGTTTGTAAAAGTTTACTCCGCCGCTGGGTAATGCCTGCACCCATTCCACGGACAAGAGAACCGGCGCTACGTTCAAGGCCCCGCCCGGCAAATGAAACCCGCTGGGCTGGGCTTAGCAATCCGCCTGCGCTTTGGGCAACCCGGCGCAAGCGTCGCTCAACCCCACCCTTTAGGCTGCCGCCAAGGCGGGCATTCCAATCATCAAGGCGCTGGGCCGCGGTTCCCACCATATGGGTCAAATCAGGCAGGCCCCGGCCCAAACCATCAAGCATGGTTTTGCGGGCCACGGTTATGCGCGGCGCCAAACGCGCCAAACGCGCGGCCTCATCCATTACGGCACCGGCAAGTTCCGATTTAACCGGAACCGCCATTTCGGCTGCGGCGGTTGGGGTTGGTGCGCGCAAATCCGCTGCGTAATCAATTAAGGTGGTGTCGGTTTCATGGCCGACCGCAGAAATAAGCGGGATTGTGCAATCCGCCGCCGCGCGAACGACGACCTCTTCGTTAAAGGCCCACAAATCTTCTATCGAGCCGCCACCCCGGGCAACGATTATCAAATCAGGACGCGGTACTTTTTTGTCACCTTTGTCACCGGGTTTTATTTTATCAAAGCCGTCAATGGCCGCGGCAATTTGTTCAGCCGCACCATCGCCCTGCACCATCACCGGCCAGACAAGAACATGGACTGGAAAACGGTCTTCCAAGCGGTGTAAAATATCGCGAATAACCGCCCCGGTGGGTGATGTAACCACGCCGATAACCCGGGGCAGGTACGGTAATTCTTTTTTTGCCGTCTCATCAAACAGGCCTTCAGCGGCCAGTTTCTTTTTGCGATTTTCCAACAGTTTTAAAAGTGCGCCCTCGCCCGCAACCTCGACCCGATCAACCACCAGCTGATAACGCGAACGTGGGCCATAGCTGGTTAGCCTGCCGGTTGCTATTATCTCCAGCCCGTCTTCCGGCTTGGCCTGAAGCTTGGCCGCGGCACCACGCCAGCAAACGGCATCAAGAACGTCTTTTTCATCTTTGAGGGAAAAATACAAATGCCCGGACGCGGCCCGGGTAAACCCCGATATCTCGCCCCGAATACGCACATAAGGGAACTCATCCTCCAGCGTCTGGCGTATCAGGGTCGATATTTCCCCCACCGAATAGATTTGCGCGCCATCATTGCTCATTTCCGGGCCTTTTTCCGTAAAATTCCTGCTGTTTGTGTGTTCACTCGTGTCCAACAGTATGTATGATAGAAATCAAGGCGGCAAAATATATTAGCTGCAAAATAACAAGAAAATTGAGGGAGTCTAAGTCTATGAAGGTTCTGGTGGTCGGTAGCGGTGGTCGTGAACATGCGCTGTGTTGGGCAATTTCACGCTCGGCAAAATGTAAAAAACTCTATGCTGCCCCGGGAAACGCCGGAATCGAATCCATTGCTCATGCTCAGTGCGTTGATATTGGCGCCGATGATATTGAGGCAATTGTTGATTTTGCAAAATCCGAAAAAATTGATTTTGTCGTTATCGGCCCCGAGGCACCATTGGTTGTGGGCCTTGCCGATAAACTAACGCAAGCTGGCATAAAATCATTTGGCCCCAGTGCCAAAGCCGCACAAATTGAAGGCTCCAAAGG
>DAOWFT010000048.1 GCA_030637845.1 Thalassospiraceae bacterium | reverse complement strand
ATTTCTTCCGTCGCCTTGGCGGTCTGGGTGGCAAGGTTCTTAACCTCCGAGGCAACCACCGCAAAGCCCTTGCCGGCGTCACCGGCCCGGGCCGCTTCGATGGTGGCGTTCAGCGCCAACAGGTTGGTTTGGTCGGCAATGTCGGTAATAAGGGCAACAACCTCGCCGATTTTATTGGCGGCAATGGCCAGTCCCTGAACCTTTTCATTGGCACCCTTAACTTCATCAACCGCATCAGACGCAATCTGAGTTGATTGCGATACCTGACGGGAAATTTCCGAAATAGAACTGGAAAGCTCTTCCGAAGCCGATGCCACCGTTTGCACGTTGGTTGATGCTTCTTCGGCGGCGGCTGCCACCGCAGTTGATTGCGTTGAGGTATTATCGGCGATGGTTGACATTCCATCGGCGGTGCTTCGCATCATGTTTGATGCTGTTGCAACCTTGTTGAGTGATTCAGTGACGGAACCTTCAAATTCAACCGCCATTTTATCCATGGCAATGCTACGCTGTTCCTTAGCCGCATTTTCCTTTTCCTGTTGGGCGGTTAGTTCGTCGGCTTTTATCATGTTGTCTTTAAACACCTGAACGGCGCTTGCCATTGAACCGATTTCGTCACCACGGTCCGATCCTTCGATTTCAATTTCCTTATTGCCACCGGCAAGCACGGTCATTGCCTCAGTCATAGCCCCAATGGGCCCGGTGATGCCGCGGATAATAGCGGTTACAAAAATTGCCGTTATAACCAACAGCACAACCGTTATTCCGAGCATCAGCATAAACGCATTTCCGGCACTGCCGCCAATTGAAGAAGCCGATGAAATAAGATCAGTGGCAATCTTGTCTTCAACTTTTTTCATCAAGTCGATTTTTTTAGTAATGGTGCCAAACCAATATGGCCCGGTGATGCCTTCGGTGGTTCCGGTATCGGGGCTGGATATGGCAATTTTCCGCATACGCGCAACCTCATCAACATCGGGACCAATTACCGTATTTTTGTAAAAGTCGCGCTGTTCTTGTGATGCGTAGTTATTGAATATTTTTAGCAGATCCTGTTGCTTGGCAATCAGGCCGACAAAGTTGTTGTATTGTCCGCGACTGAATTGACCAGCACCAAACCCGGCACCACCCATTGCGCGTTCAACTCCTGAGCGCTCTTTTGCCTGGAGGAAGCTGGTGTATGCGGTAATCTGGTTGGTAATTTCGGCATTGGTACTGATGACCGCCATTTCTTCCACTACGGAAAGTAATTTGGCGATGGTTGGGGTGTAGTAGCCCGCCATTTTTGGAACATTAAAAGAGAGCGATGCCACCTGATCACGTACGGTGGGGAGCTCCGAAAGTGCCTTGTTGGCACCATCAACCTTGGCAACCATTGCGCTGCCAAATGATGCTATGTCAATTTGAGCAAGTGCGCTTTCAAGGTCTACCCGCTTAAGATCCGTATCCTTGCGCTGTTGAGGGAGTTCTTTGCTGAACTTGGTACCTTTGGAGCCAATGTAAACGGCAGAGGTGCCGCGTTCTTTTTGCATTTCATGAACCACCGCACTGATAACCGGCCCCAGTTCGGCAAGTTCCTGAATACTATCCATTTCCGAAGATACGGATTTGCGCTCAAGAACGATACTGCCGGAAAAGAATAGCAATCCAACAATAGGCAGTATTAACGCAATTAATATACGCGAACCAATTTTTGTATTTTGCAAAAAACCCATTTTACTACTCCAAAAATAGATGATAATCCACCAGCCAACTAAAAGTTGTATTACGTATGGACACGTCCTTATTTTACCTGGTGAGCATATATGGTTACTCTATTGTACTGATTTATCAGTCTATTGTATTGATTTAATTGTAACAATCAAATCTATGTGAGCAGTCTACCTGCCAGCGAACCATTGGGGTTAATTGTCAAATTATATAATTATTACAAGTAGTTATAATTATAATGGGAAATATTATTACCTACGGCTAAGGTGTGCCTATGAAAATTTCCATAACCATAATTTCCACCTTTGCGGCGTTAATATTGCTGCCCGCCACGGTATCGGCCAGCCCGCTAGCCTCTTACCGAGCTATCTATGATGTCAGATTGGCCCAAAAGCACGGCGATAGCGGCCTTGCCGGAATATCCGGGCGCATAGTTTACAAGTTTCAAAAAGTATGTGGCGGCTGGGTGTTGCAGCAGGAAAGCGCAATGGAGCTGCAATTGGCCGAGGGCGGATCGGTGTCCGATTACACAGCCTTTTCATCATGGGAGGCCGATGATGGTTCGCGCTATCGTTATTCCCTTAGCCGCAACAAAGACCCCGAGCAAACAATTCTTGGCGATGCCAGCATGGGCGTTAATGGTGGCGTGGCATCATTTCAAAAACCTGAAGTCGCTCAGTTTAATCTGCCCAAGGGGGCGCTATTTCCAGTCGCCCACACCAAGGAAATGATCGCTCGCGCTGAAAAGGGTGAAACCCAGTTCAATGCCATAACCTTTGAGGGAACCGAGGTTGAGGGCGTCAAGCTGATATCGGCATTTATCAGCAAGCTTTCTCGCGCCAATGATGAAAATTCAAATAATTTAAGTGTAGGTGAATTAGCCGACCGCCCGGGATGGATGGTGCACATTGCATATTTTGACCCCGAGATACCAACGCCCGAACCAATTTACGAAATCGAGGTCGATCTGCTGGATAACGGAATAGCAAAACGCTGGTTGTTGGGGTACGGCAGTTATGGTGCGGAAATGATACTCAAAAAAGTCGAGTCCATTCCCGCAAGCGAATGTTAAGCGCGATTATTTTACTTCTCGCTGTTCCTTGACCGATTGTTTCATTGTAGCAAAATCAATTGCCCCCGGCACCAGATCGGAACCAAACACAAAAGCGGGCGTTCCGGTTACGCCGAGCGCGCTTGCTAGTTTTCCGTTATTGGCAATTGTCTGGTCAATCCTAAGATCGCCAAGCCCAAGTTTCAATTTATCAATATCAATGCCGGATGCTTTTGCGTGCTCGAGCACGCGCTCATTGGAAAGGCTGCCTTTGTTTTTCATCATAGCAATATGGAAGGCCTTATATTTATCGGTCTGGTTAAACCAAACCGAAAGCGCGGCTCTGCTGGCGTAGGTTGAATCGTCACCAAGTATTGGCCACTCTTTCAACACGAATTTAATGTTTCCATCTTCTTTCAATAGTCTTTGAATATCGGGAAAAACTTTTTTGCAGTATCCGCAACGGTAATCAAAAAACTCAACAACCGTTACATCGCCATGGGGGTTGCCCATTATCGGGTCATTGGAGTCTTTCGTAAGCTGATCTTGCATTGAGCTAAGCGTTTCTTTGCGTTGCTTGGCCGCCGCCATTTCGTCACGACGCCTAAGCTCGCGAATGGAATCAACAACCACCTCAGGGTTCTGAAGCAGATATTCCCTGATAATTGTTTCCACTTCTTGTTTTTGTTCGGGGCTAAATTTTTGCTGGGCATTGGCGGTGCCTGCCAACCCAAAAACAAAAAACGTCATAAGAATAAAAGAAAAAGTGGAAGCTAAAGTGCGGGGCATAATTATTGTTTCCGTAAAAATTATAATGATTGTTTGTATTATTGCTTATTCGCTGCGGCATCATGGGCAAGTTGCAGGTCCATGACAAGACCCGGATTTTAATTAATCTAACGCGATAGAACTATTCCGGAAATGCGACCACGGTGACCGGGCCTGTCGGGTGCGGCTGCTATGCCAATAAAGCTAACCGCAATATCTCGGGCGCTATCATCCGGCCATGCCTTTTGATAAATCTCTGAAAGATCAACCGTTTCCATCCACCATTTGTTTGTATTTTCCCGACCCCCACGGGGCGTGTAAAGGGGGGCTTCGGGTGTGTCCGCGCCCACTGGCGGCAAGCGTAGGCTACCCCGGCCAAGGGCTGAATCACCCCAAACAATGGCCAAGGCCCGGTTGTGGGGCGGCAGGTCTTCGTTGTTCAGGCCCACCCGGGCAAGGCTGAAAAAACCAGGCTTGGTGTCGATGGTATTGTTTTTGAATCCCACAATAATACGAACCGGATGCATACCATCACCGTGGTCGGTCATGTTCCATGCCCAGCTTAAGAACGGCGTTGCCAGCATCATGGCATTCACACGGCGCACAGCCAGCAGGCTTTCATCTGCGCTCGTTAGACCAATCCCCGGCACACCCTCAATAGGATTTATTTTAATGTTGTTGGCGGTGGACCTGCCCACCAGAACCCAATCGGATGGCAATCCTTCAATTGTGAATTCCGGAGTTGGGCCAAGAACATCCAATCTTCCTTCGGGTGTTACGTCCTTTGTTTTTATTTCGCTGCACGCGCTAAAAAGAAAAACTGCAAATATTGCCAACAAGGCCCCGAAAGAACGAAAATGTGTATTCATTATTTATCGCCCTGCAATCGCTTAACCTTAACCGTTTCAATTACGTCACGGGCGCGAATGTGACCAAGCGATCCCTTGGGCAGGCTTTTTGATGCCTTGGTCGCGAGCCGTTCGGCATCGGCTAAATTGTTTCTGCGCAAAGCTTCTTCTGACAAGGCAAGGTAGCTCATGGGCATATTTCCCGACCTGCCATAGGCGATGCCGAGCTGGCGCCATGCAAATGCTGAATTTGGCTCAATCGCCAGCGATACACGAAAATGTTTAATGGCATCTTGTAAAAATGCCGGGTCTTCCATTTCAAGCTCGACCCGGGCAAGCTCCAGGGCAAGTAATGCTTCTTGTGGCGCTAGCTCGTAAGCTCTTTTGTAATTTGGCATGGCATCAGTAGCGCGGGCATTTTCAAAAAGTATTTGCCCTTTCATTTCATAAAAATACGGGTTGGCCGGCTGTTCTGCAATCAAGCCATCCATAAGCGCAACGCTGCGCTCTACGTCTGCCTTTCGGTAGTACGCAATGGCGCGCGCATAGCGTGCTGGAACCCCTTCATCGCTTTTGGGGTAACGCTGCATAACCTGATTAAATGGTTTGAGAAACGCAAAAAGTTTGGCAACCATACGATCAAAATCGGCGGTCAGTTGTTTTGATGACTGTGCATCTGAATTAGGTGATTTTTCTATATGGTCGCGAATTGCCGATATGCGTGCGCTGCTTAACGGGTGGGTTTGCATGTAGGGGTCTTGAAACCTTGGCGAAAGAAGTTCCTGATCTTTTATTTTACCCAAAAAATTCTCTAATCCCTTGGCCGAATTTCCTGTGGCATCAAGCAGGCGAAAGGCAGCTTGATCGGCGGAAGATTCCTGTGTTCGTGAAAATTTCAAAAAACTTCTTGTTGTGGCGCTTTGCCCGCCAAGTATTACCGCGCTGGCGACATCACCACGGCCCGTGCCTATGGCTGCGGCGGTGCCTAGTATTGCGGAAATTGCTCCGAGTATTTGTGCTTGCTCAATTGCACCGCGTCTTCTGATGAGATGGCCACCTTGGATGTGTCCCGTTTCATGGGCTATCACCCCAATAAGCGCCTCGGGTGTTTCGCTTTGTATTATAAGCCCGGTGTGAAGAAATATATTCTGCCCACCGGAAACAAACGCATTGAGTTTATTGTCATCAACCAAAAGTATACGCACCGATGATGGCTCAAGCCGGGCGGCGACAAACAGTGGCGTTGCAATTTGGCGTATAATGCTTTCGGTTTCGGCGTCTCGTATCAGGCGCATTTTATTTGCTTTTTGAGCGGTGGCAGCCATGGGCAGCGTCAACACGGCCACCATAATAATGGCAATAGCCGAAACCGCCCTACGAGCAAAAGAGGCGGTAAAATGGGGGTGGGTACGAGCCATGAATTTTATAATATCCAAAACTATTAATTCTTACGAAAAAAAGTCTATTCTATAGTTCATCTATTTACTATCTGGCTATCAAGCGGCTGGAGTTGCCAAGCCTCACAAGTGTTATAAAGATTTGCGGCTTTTTTACGGTAATTTTCATGCGTTGATTTTATTGGGAAAAACATACATGGCCCTAAAGGCAGCAAAACGAGGATTAATTCCACCCTTTATAGTTATGGACGTGTTGCGGGCGGCCAACAAGGCCAGCGCAGCGGGAGAGGATATTATCCATCTTGAGGTCGGGCAGCCATCAACTCCTGCGCCAAAAATGGTTCTGGACGGGGCCAGGGGTGCGTTGGATAAAGATTTAATTGGCTATACCGACGCCTTTGGTGTGCCGGAATTGCGCGAAAAGATTGCCGGGCATTATAAAAATACCTACGCCGTGGATATAAGCCCGAATAACATATGCATTACCGCCGGATCATCGGGCGGGTTCATTCTTTCGTTTCTGTCTAGTTTTGATGCCGGCGACAGGGTTGCATTGGCCAGCCCCGGATATCCGGCTTACCGCAATATTCTTAGCGCACTTGATGTTGAGGTTATTAATATTGAAACAAGCCCCGAAACAAACTATCAGCCAACGCCCGAACTTTTAGACAATGTAAAAGAAAATATTGACGGGTTGATTATTGCAAGTCCATCAAACCCCAGCGGAACAATGATTTCTGAAAGCGGGCTTAAAGACCTTGCCGATTATTGCAAGGACAGGGGTATCAGGATAATTTCCGACGAGATTTATCATGGCATTACTTTTGAAAATGCCGCCCACTCAATGGCTGAATTTGATGATGAATGCCTTATCGTTAATAGCTTTTCAAAATACTATTCAATGACCGGCTGGCGACTTGGCTGGCTGGTATTTCCTGATCAACTTTCACGTTCAATTGAATGCTTGGCGCAAAACTTTTTTATTTCTGCGCCGACCCTTTCACAGATTGCAGCAATAAAAGCATTTGATTGCACGGATGAACTTGACCTCAATGTCGCGCGCTATCGGGTTAATCGTGATTTGTTGTTAAAAGAACTACCAAATGCGGGTTTTACAGAACTGAGTCACGCCGAAGGGGCATTTTATATTTATGCCGATGTTTCCCACATGACCGACGACAGCAATGCATTTTGTCAGATGATATTAAAAGAAACCGGCGTTGCCATAACCCCCGGTGTTGATTTTGACTCCGGGCGAGGCAAGCGATATGTGCGTTTTTCTTTTGCCGGATCAACCGCAGATATGGAAATGGCGGTAAGCCGGCTGAAGGCATTACAAAAAAAAGGGTGAAACGTTAACGCCTCACCCCTCTTAAATTATTTAAAGCAAATTATTACAGTAAATTTATTTTCCCAATTGCCACCAGCCTGTTTTTTTGGGGCCGTCTTCTTTTGTCTTCCCGGCTGTTTTTGCCGCTGGCTTTTCTTCTTTGGCGGCCTTTTCAGGCTTTTCGGTCTTTTCAGTTTTTTTCTTCACCGCAGCTTTTTTCTTCACTGCGGTTTTTTTCTTGGCCGCAGCTTTTTTCTTAGGCTTAGGGGTTGCTTTGCTATCTTCAGTCTTGTCCTCATCGCTGCTTTTTGCGATTTTTTTATCACTTTCGGCAGGTTTCCTGCTTCGGGTGCGCCTGCGTCTGGGCTTTTCATCGGCACTAGCGCTTGCTTCTTCACTCGCAGTTGATTTTTTCTCATCTGTATCTGGGGATGGCGGAGCTTCACTGGCGGTTGCGCCACCATCTGCGGTTTCGCCGCCATCATAGGTGCGACGGCGACGACGGCCCCCACGGGAACGGCGTCTGCGTTTGGGGCGATCTTCTCCTTCGGTGCCGGCAACGCCTTCGGCGGTTTTTTCCACATTTGCTTCTGTAGCTGTAGCGGCCTCGTTATTTTCGTTGTTTTCTGGTTGTGCGTTTGCACTACCCGCTGATTTGCGTCCACGACGGCGGCGACGACGCTTGCCGCCTTCTTCCGCCGCACCTTCTTCGCGCCTTGTGGAAACCATTTCAGATATGGATTCACCTTCAAGGTTTCTGGTTCTCTCGAGGCGAAGATCGGGCGGAACCAATGAGTCATCGTTGGAAAGCAGAGCTTTTATTTTGTATTTAGCTTCCAGTTCGCCAATTGCTTCGCGTTTGTAGTTTAGGATGTAAAGTGCAACCGCGGTTGGAACATGAACCGTAATTTCGCTGGCGCGATGGTTTCCGCCTTCTTCCTCAATCGCCCGGAGAACTACCAGAGCGGTTGATTCAGTTGAACGCCTAACCCCGGTTCCGGCGCAATAGGGGCATGGCTCTGAACTGGTTTCAAGCAGGCTTGGCCGCATGCGCTGGCGCGACATTTCCAGCAGGCCAAATGGGCTTATCCGTCCGACCTGAATGCGGGCGCGGTCAAATTTGAGCGCCTCTTTTAGTTTGCGTTCAACCGCTATGTTGTTTCGGTTCATATCCATATCGATAAAATCGATAACGATAAGCCCGGCAAGATCGCGCAGGCGTAGCTGGCGTGCGACCTCTATGGCGGCCTCGATATTGGTTTTAAGCGCCGTTTCCTCGATGTTGCGTTCCTTGGTCGCGCGGCCCGAGTTTACGTCAATTGATACCAACGCTTCGGTTGGGTTGATAACAATGTAGCCGCCGGATTTCATGGTAACCACCGGGTTATGGGCGGCATCCATCTGGTCTTCCACGCCGTGATTGCGGAAAAGCGAAACTTCACTGTTTTTATATTGCTTAATTCGCCTAGCGTGGCTGGGGATAAGCAGCTTCATAAAATCTTTGGCGGTGCGATATGCTTCATCGCCTTCAACAATGACTTCTTCTATATCACGGGTGTAAAGGTCGCGAAGCGTGCGCCTTATTATATCGCCTTCTTCATGTACCAGCGTCGGCGCTGTTGATTTAAGCGTCGTATCGCGAACCCCGTTCCATAGTTTTTCAAGATTTTCAAAATCTCGCTTTATTTCGGTCTTGGTTCGCCCAATACCGGCAGTGCGCAGGATTACCGCCATGCCATCGGGGATATCCAGCTCGTTCAAAATTGATTTAAGCTGCTTGCGATCCTTTGCATTGGTGATTTTGCGAGAAATGCCGCCACCGCGTGCGGTGTTGGGCATGAGCACGCAGTAACGTCCGGCCAGCGAAATATATGTGGTTAGCGCGGCGCCCTTGTTTCCACGTTCTTCCTTTACAACCTGTATCAGTATTACCTGACGGCGTTTGATTACTTCTTGAATTTTATATTGACGAAAATCCGGGGTTTTGCGCCGGGGGCGTGCTACCTCGGCTTCATCGCCACCAATGGTTTCAACATTTTTACCTGTGAGCGCACCTTCTTCTTCGTTTTCACTGCTTGCCTTGCCGTCATCATCACCAGCACTGTCTGATGTTTCGGCAGATGCCTCGGCTTCGCTGTCACCTTCGGGTTTGGCTTCTTCGCCAGATTCAACTGATTCTTCAGCTGAATCTTCTGCCTCGGTGACTTCTTCGTCGGCCAGCATTTCTTTTTCGAGCGCGTCAGCCTCAGCCGCGGCAAGAGCTTCGCGGTCAGCGACTGGTATTTGATAATAATCGGGATGGATTTCGCTGAAGGCCAAAAACCCGTGACGGTTGCCACCGTAATCAACGAAGGCTGCCTGTAAAGACGGCTCAACACGGATGACCTTGGCTAGGTATATGTTGCCTTTTAGCTGCCTGCGGGAAGCGACCTCTACATCAAAATCTTCGAGACGGTTTCCGTCGAGCACGACAACCCGTGTTTCCTCCGGGTGGGCGGCATCGATTAACATTCGTTTGTTTGACATTTATTTTATGACTCCTAAGGCTCTCCGCACCATTTGCTCCGCATTTTTTAATCGCGGGATGTATGGGAGAGGCTGATTTTTTAGGTGTGCCGGGCGCGCGCAAGAATGCCTCATCTGCCAAAAAGGCAGAATTATATTCTGAAGCTACGGTGCGCTGGGTAATGCCCGGCATGGATTAAACACCTCGGTTAAACTTTGTTACATGAACCAACAACCATTCTGATCGGGGACGCCGATCAGGCATGACTTGATCCTGTAGTTCCGAGTGGTTCGGGCTAGATGCGTCCGGCCGGACGCGAAACCTTTAAACAATTTGAAAAACCAGTATCTTAGTTAGCTAGATAGCTATCTTGGTCTTTCCTCTGCTTCCTGGCCGAAAATCGATAAAATCCGAGCCAAACCATTCGGTGGTTACTAACATAACCGTATGAAATTGGTTCTACAATGATATTCTTGGCATATTGTTGGCGTATCATTGGTACCCCATTGATTTTCTTGAGCCAATCGGGCTCATATTAACCGCCTTAACCGCCGAGCGTGAGTCGGCAGCTTTAATGAAAAATGAATGAAATTGACCGAATATTGGCCTAAATCTAGGATGAATCTTAATATATGGCCACAATCAGGGTTTTTGCTAGCATGCGTATAATTGTAAAACCATTTGTTTTCATATGGTTAGCCTTATTTATTATGGCTTTTGAGGTTTCGCCATCTGTGGGCGAAACGCGCGTAAATGCGCCCAATGCGGTGGGCAATCCGGTTATTAGCGATGTTCGTGTCGGCCTGCACGGGGTCAAAACCCGGGTGGTTCTCGATATTGACCGTAGTGTGGAGTTTTCCATTTTTACCCTACCGGCACCGTACCGGGTGGTTATTAACCTGCCGGAGGTCGGCTGGAACCTGCCTAAAAACACCAAAACCTTGAAAAAGGGCCTGATGAGCAATTTTCGCTACGGCCTCTTTACCCCCGGCACATCACGCATTGTTATAGATGCAAGTGGCCCGATGGAGGTTCAAAAAGCATTCCTTTTAAAACCGGTAAAAGGAAGCGGGGTGCAGTTTCATCGGCTGGTTATTGATTTGGTTCCCACAACCCAAACCGTTTTTCTCGAAGGGTTAGCTGAGCGCAAGGCCCGGGCCAAGGCGAGCCAGCCCGTAACTGCTGAAATTCAAAATGCCTCTATTCCCATGCCGATAAAGAAACCGAAACCAGCGGGGAAAAAGGTAATCATGCTCGACCCCGGCCATGGCGGCGTCGATCCCGGGACTATCGGTGTATCTGGCACCTATGAAAAAAATATAACCCTGGCGATTGCCCGGGATATCAAGAAAGCCATTGAAAAAAATGGGCGTTTCAAGGTCGTGCTGACACGCAACCGGGACATTTTTATTCGCCTTCGTGACCGTGTTCGCAAGGCCCGTGAAGCCGGTGCCGACTTGTTCATTTCAATTCATGCAGACGCAATTAAAAACCCCAAAACCCGCGGGCTTTCGGTTTATACCCTGTCTGACAAGGCATCCGATAAAGAGGCGGCAGCGCTTGCCCACAAGGAAAACAAAGCCGACCTTATTGCCGGGCTGGATCTTTCGTCTGAAAATGCCGAAGTCACCAACATATTAATTGATCTTGCCCAGCGCGAATCAATGAACCAGTCGGCAATTGTCGCAAAAAATTTGGTCAGAGAACTAAAACGCGAGGTAAAGCTGCTCAGGAACACCCACCGCTTTGCCGGGTTTGCGGTATTAAAAGCGCCCGACCTTCCGTCGATACTGGTGGAAACCGGGTTCCTGTCCAACCGTCAGGATGAGCGCAATCTGCTTAGCCGCAAATATCGCAGAAGGCTGGCGTCAGCCGTGGCCAAAGGGGTCGAGAGCCATTTTGCCACAGTACAAGAAGCGCAAATACGCTGATTTTGACCTTAAAATCCCGGAAATACAGCAATTGCCAAATCTAGGCCACATTTTATCACTAGTTTTATGCAGCTAGGCCTATATTGCGCTCGTATTGCGCTTTGGCAAAAATAACCAAATAACGACACGGAAACCAAGAATGCGCCCACTTCGTATATTATTGACGCTTACCGGAGCAATATTCCTGCTTGGCCTGATAGGGGCCGGTGGGGTGGTTTATGTTTTCTGGAGCTTTGGTCGCGACCTTCCTGATTATCAGCAACTAGCAGATTACGAGCCACCGGTTATGACCCGGGTCCACGCCGGCGATGGCAGACTGCTAGCCGAATACGCAACGGAAAAACGCATCTTTGTTCCCATTCGCGCCATGCCCAGGCGAGTTATCAATGCGGTGCTTGCAGCCGAGGACAAAAATTTTTACAGCCACAGCGGAGTTGATTTTATATCGGTTGCGCGGGCCGTTATTCAGAATGTAAAAAATTACGGAACCGGGCGCAGGCCAGTCGGCGCATCAACCATTACCCAGCAGGTTGCAAAAAACTTTTTGCTTACCAACGAGGTTTCGTTGTCGAGAAAAGCCAAAGAAGCGATTTTGGCATTTAGAATTGAGCGGGCTTTTTCAAAAGACCGTATTTTAGAGCTTTACATGAACGAAATATATTTAGGCCAAGGCTCTTACGGCATGGCCGCAGCGGCAATGAATTATTTCAACAAGCCGCTTGATGGTTTAAGCGTGGCCGAGGCCGCGTTCCTTGCCGCACTGCCGAAAGCACCGAATAATTACAACCCCGTTCGCAATCCGGTTGCCGCCAAAGACAGGCGTGATTGGGTTATTTCACGAATGGAGAGCGAAGATTTTATCAGCAGTGATGAAAAAATCGAGGCCCAAGCCGAACCGCTAACCGTGCGTTCCCGTTCGCCAACCGAATATGTAACAGCCGATGATTTTGCCGAAGAAGTGCGCCGTGAATTAGCCGACAAGTTTGGTGAAAACCGCCTTTACGAAGGCGGGCTTTCGGTTCACACAACGCTCGAGCCGCGCCTGCAGGAAATTGCCATTAAGGCTCTTCGTCAGGGCTTGATTTCCTATGACAGAAGGCATGGCTGGAAAGGCCCACTTGCAACCATAGACCCAGCCAAAACAATTGATGGTGGCTTTGCCACAGCACTTGCCCAAATGGAGCCCCCCCGTGGTGCCGGTGAGTGGAAGCTGGCGGTGGTTACCGCGGTGGGTGAAGCCGCTGCCAAGGTATTGTTAAAGGGTGGCGATGGTGGGTCTATTCCCCTGCGTGAAATGAAGTGGGCGCGCAAATGGATAAAGGGCGAATTACGCGGCCCTAGCATCAAGACCCCAAAAGATGTTTTCAAGGTTGGCGACGTTGTGCTGGTTGAAGCGGTTAGCAGTTTTGTTAGCGGCAAGGATAAGGATAAAAAAACTATCGCCTATCCCCCGGCGACATTTGCCTTGAAACAAATACCGGAAATTGAAGGATCGCTTGTCGCATTAGACCCGCATACCGGACGGGTGCTGGCGATGGTCGGTGGGTTTGATTATGCCAAAAGCCAATTTAATCGCGTAACGCAAGCCAGACGCCAGCCGGGCTCGGCCTTCAAGCCGTTTGTATATTTGGCGGCCCTTGATTCCGGATTTACCCCTTCAACGCTTATTCTTGACGCACCGTTTGTTATTGATCAGGGCCCGGGGCTGCCCAAGTGGCGGCCAGCTAACTACACCAAGAAATTTTATGGCCCATCGACCATGCGACTGGGGCTTGAAAAATCCCGCAACCTGATGACGGTTCGTCTGGCGGAAACAGTGGGTATGGAAAAGGTAATTGAATACGCAGAAACTTTTGGTATCGCCAAAGGGCTGCCAAACCAACTTTCCATGTCATTGGGCGCGGGCGAAACAACGCTTCTTAATTTGACCAATGCCTATGCAATGTTAGTCAACGGCGGTAAAAAAATAACCCCTGCTTTTATTGACCGTATCCAGAACCGTAATGGACAAACCGTCTTTCGCCACGATACACGCCAGTGTAGCAACTGTCAGGCGGTTGCATGGACCGGCCAAGAGGTCCCGGAAATTCCCGATAGCCGCGCCCAGATAACAGACCCGGCCAGTGCGTATCAGATGGTTTCCATGCTTGAAGGTGTGGTCAAGCGGGGAACGGGGCGAAGCATAAGGTCGATAGGAAAACCGCTGGCGGGAAAAACCGGAACCACCAACAGCGCCAACGATGCATGGTTCATGGGCTTTTCCCCTGATCTTGCGGTTGGGGTGTTTACCGGGTTTGATGAGCCAAGATCCCTTGGGCCTAGAGAACAAGGCGCTTCGGTTGCGGCACCAATATTTAAAGCGTTTATGACGGGGGCATTAAAAAATGCGCCTGAAACCCCTTTTCGTATTCCACCCGGCATTCGCATGGTCCGGGTTAATGCCACGTCCGGGCTTCCGGCCCTTCCCGGTGAAAAAAGCGTAATATGGGAAGCATTTAAAAACGGCACCGTACCCAAAGAACAATCCATGGTTCTTGGCGCATCGGCTGAAGACAGGGCCGGCAATCCGGCGGCTGGAACCGGCGGCCTTTATTAGGATTGGGTGCATTAGGCGCTTGCTTAAGGTGCTTGCTTGGGGCTAAAAACCTTTCAGTTTAATTCTTTTCTTTATCCTTACGGGGGGCACCAGCCACAATGCGCGCCGAAACAGAAGCCACAACCCAAGCCATCAAGCAGTCGCTGGAACTGTTGAGGAGGCATCTTTGACTACGATAATGCCTGCCTTCGTCTGGACGAACTTAACGCATTAGCCGAAGACCCCGAGCTGTGGAATGATTCCACCAAAGCCCAAGCCCTCATGCGCGAACGCACCGGCCTCGATGCCCAAATAAAAGAAATCGACGACTTGGCGGCAGAGCTTGCCGATAATGTTGAATTAATCATTATGGGCGAAGCCGAGGGTGATGAGGATATTATAGCCGAGGCCGAGGCGGCCTTGAATAGTGCCCGGGCAAGGGGCGAGAAAGCCGAGCTTAAAACCCTTCTTTCCGGCGAAGCCGACAAAAACAGTTGCTTTTTGGAAGTTCACGCCGGGGCCGGCGGCACCGAAGCCCAGGACTGGGCGGAAATGCTTATGCGGATGTATGTGCGCTGGGCCGAAGCCCATGATTACAAGACCGAATGGCTGGAAGAAAGCCAAGGCGAAGAAGCGGGCATAAAATCGGCAACCATTAAAATAAGTGGCGAAAATGCCTATGGCTGGTTAAAGACGGAAAGCGGGGTTCATCGCCTGGTTCGTATTTCGCCCTACGATTCATCGGCCCGCAGGCATACCAGCTTTACCTCTGTTTGGGGTTATCCAGACATTGACGACGACATTGAAATTGAAATAGTGGACAAGGAGTTGCGCATTGATACCTATCGCGCATCCGGTGCCGGGGGACAG
Source organism: Thalassospiraceae bacterium (assembly GCA_030637845.1). Classification (GTDB taxonomy): domain Bacteria; phylum Pseudomonadota; class Alphaproteobacteria; order Rhodospirillales; family Magnetovibrionaceae; genus DAOVVL01. The sequence continues at coordinate 1,996 of DAOWFT010000048.1, read as the reverse complement.
CACGTCAACAAAACCGACAGTGCAATTCGTATTACCCATTTGCCCACGGGTATTGTAGTGCAATGTCAGAATGATCGCTCACAACATAAAAACAGGGCGGCTGCCATGAGCATGATGAAAGCGCGGCTTTATGAAGCAGAATTACAAAAACGCGAAGAAGCATCACAAGCCCAGCATGATGCCAAAACCGACATCGGTTGGGGCCACCAGATACGCTCGTACGTTTTGCAGCCCTATCAGATGGTAAAAGACACCCGCACCAATGTTGAAACATCTAATACATCAGCGGTGCTTGATGGCGACCTTGATCAGTTCATGGAGGCGGCATTGGCGCATCGGGTCAAGGGCGGCGAAGCCGAGACCTAAGATTAAAATTAACGAACCAGTATTTCCTTGAAAAGAACGGTTATAACTTTTTCCGGGGCGATAGATTTATTTATTGCGTCTATCATTCCTTGGCGCAGTTTTATTGAGCCTTCTTTTCCGGCAAGATCCTCGGGCGTTTGTTCGCGTAAAAATTCCTGTACCGAATCAAGGATTTTTGCTTCTTCGGATATAAGCTTATCGCGTCCACTTTCGCCATATACTTCTACGGTCATCGCAAAGCGGATGAATGCCCGACTTCGTTTTTTGCTGGGCTTAAGGTCAACGGTAATTACCGCCATATCGTAAAATAATGATGGTTCCGGCAATTCCATTTTTGCTTTTGGCGTTCCCGATAATGAATCGGAAATGGTGCCACCAAGGCCGGAAAAATAAATACCAACTCCGCCGCCAATTACCGCAACCGCGCCAAGCACCATCAATATAAGTTTTAGTTTTTTACGAAGAATGGCGAGCGGTCCGGCGGGCAGTTCATCGGCTTCAATACCCTCACCATCCTCGCCTTCGGCGCCTTCCGCCTCTTCTTTTGGGGCGTCTTCAGGGCTTTCATTTTCCGGTTTTTTGTTTTTTTCTTCGCTCATCTGTTTGCCCGTAAAATTAAACGATTGGTCTTGGTTATTTATGATACATGGTCATAATATCTTATGTCCATTCCCGCCCTTGCCCTTAGATCATGGGCAAAAGGTGGCTTTAAATCACCTTTAAACTTGCTTTTTACCAGAGCATGAAAATGTGAAATGGGATCAATTTCTCGTTTTTTACATATGTATTCAAACCAGCGAACACCAGCCCCAACGTGGGATATTTCTTCCTCGGCGATTTGTTCCATTATGGACGCGGTCTTATCATCGCCGCCAGCACGCAGTTTTATTGACGATGGGGGCGCGGTATCAAGGCCGCGGGCCTCTAATATCATTGGCACAACCGCAAGACGGGCAAGGATGTCGTCTTGGGTCTTGGTTGCCGCCTGCCATAGGCCGTCATGGGCCGGGAAATCACCATAGGCAGCGCCAAGTTCGTTCATTCTGTCGTTAAGCATTTTAAAATGCCGGGCTTCGTCTGCGGCGACTTTTGTCCAATCGTCATAAAATGCCTTGGGCAGATTATCACCAGTGAAGCGCAATATAATATCCCAAGCCAGATCTATGGCGTTTAGTTCAATATGGGCAATGGCGTGAAGCAACACCACGCGGCCTTTTTCACCCGCCGTTCGCCTGGGCATTTTGGCCGGATCAATAAGTTCGGGCTTTTCCGGGCGCGCCGGGCGCTCAGGTATTGGTTCTTTGTCGCCGCCGCTTATGGCGTCTATTTCACCACTTAACCACTGGGCGCCATAGGCCTCGCTCATGGCAACCTTTGTCATCGGGTCAGGCTCAAGCAGAACATTTAATGCGGCTTGGCAAATTGTTGCTGGGGTGTTCATGACAAATTTTATATTTCCTTGACGGCGGCCAGAACTTCTTCGGCATGACCCTTTACGCGCACCTTGTGCCAAACGTTTGCAATCTTGCCTTTTTCATCAATAAGAAAAGTAGATCGCTCGATACCCATATATTCGCGGCCATAATTTTTTTTCTTTATCCATACGCCGTAATCAGAACACAGCTTGCCT